>QMPN01000049.1 GCA_003648575.1 Bacteroidota bacterium | reverse complement strand
TTTAACGAAAGACTGGCAAAAGCTTATGCCGACAGGGGCGATGATGTTGAGATCTTCAGTTTCAGCTTGCAATACCCTTCCATCCTTTTTCCGGGCAAGTCACAGTTTACCGACGAACCTGCCCCTGAGGGGATACGCATCCAAAGCACCATCAACTCAGTAAACCCAATAAGCTGGTGCAGGACGGGCAGAAAAGTACGCAAGCTAAATCCTGATCTGGTAATCATCCGCTATTGGATCCCCTTCATGGGGCCTGCACTGGGTACCATTGCCAGGAGGATCAGAAAAAACAAAAAGACGAAAATCATTGCTATCACAGATAATGTGATCCCTCACGAGCACAGGCCCGGAGACAAGGCGTTTACGCGCTATTTCCTGAAAGCAGTTCAGGGTTTTGTGACCATGTCACAATCGGTCATGGATGACCTGATCACTTTTGATAAGAAAAAGCCGAAAACGTTGTGTCTGCACCCACTTTACGACAATTATGGCGAGTCCATTGGTAGAAAAGAAGCCCTGCAATTGCTGAACCTGCCGGAAGACCACAAATACCTGCTGTTTTTCGGCCTTGTGAGAAAATATAAAGGCCTCGACATTCTTCTGAAGGCGCTGGCCAATGAAAAGCTAAGCCATTTACCACTGAAACTGATCGTTGCTGGTGAATTTTATGACGATTTTGAGCCTTACAGGAAACTTGTCGACGATCTTGGGGTCTATGATAAGGTGATCATGAATAACGAGTTCATACCTAATGCTGAAGTGGTACATTACTTTTGTGCCGGAGACCTCGTAGTACAACCCTATAAAAATGCTACACAAAGCGGGGTTACACAGGTGGCCTACCATTTCGATAAGCCTATGGTGGTCTCTAATGTTGGTGCCCTGCCGGAAATGGTTCCTGACGGGAAGGCCGGTTATGTGGTAAATCCTGAGCCGGATGCCATCGCGGAAGCAATCAGGAAGTATTTTGATGACAATATGGAACTCGTGTTTACTGAAAACGTAAAAGAAGAAAAGAAGAAATATAGTTGGGACATTTTTCTTGCAGCCATCGATGAGCTTGCGGAAAAAATTTAATAGGGCATGATGAAGACATACAGAAGCAAAGCACCCTTAAGACTGGGCTTGGCCGGTGGCGGTACAGATGTACCACCATACTCCGATCTATATGGCGGTGCAGTGCTGAATGCGACCATAAACAAATATGCCTATGCCACCATCAGCCCTCGCAATGATGGCAAGATCGTATTCAACTCCCTCGATAATGGACAGAAACTTGTTTACGATGCGACAAATGCATTGGAGATCGATGGCGAACTGGACCTATTAAAAGGTATCTATAACCGTATCGTCAGCGATTTTACACAAGAACCTCTATCCTTTGAGCTTTCTACCATTGTTGATGCCCCTCCGGGCTCCGGACTGGGAACCTCTTCAACGCTCGTTGTGACCATATTGGGCGCATTTGTAGAATGGCTGAAACTGCCACTGGGTGAATATGATATAGCTCGACTGGCGTACGAAATAGAACGTATCGACCTGACAATGGCAGGAGGGAAGCAGGATCAGTATGCCGCTACCTTCGGCGGCGTGAACTATATGGAATTCTTTAATGGGGAAAAGGTAGTAGTAAACCCGCTTCGCATCCGTAGCGACTACCTTGATGAACTGGCCTACAACCTGGTGCTCTTCAATACAGAGACCAGCCGCCTATCCTCAAAAATCATCGCACGGCAGGCGAAAAATATCGAAGAAAAAGATGCTACATCTCTCGATGCTACGCATAAGCTGAAGATACAGGCCCTGATGATGAAAGAGGCCCTACTGAAAGGAGAACTTGATAAGATCGGCGAAATCCTTGATTATGGCTGGCACAATAAGAAGTTACTCGCTCCCGGCATCACCAATCCTATGATCGATGAACTCTATAAAACCGCTATTGATAATGGTGCCTCAGGTGGTAAGATCTCCGGCGCCGGTGGCGGTGGATTCATCCTTTTCTACTGCCCTAACAATTCCAGGCATAAAGTGATCAAGGCACTCTCTGATTTCGGTGGTGTAGCACATCCGTATGAATTTACTGTTACCGGACTCAAATCCTGGTCAATCTAATCCAAGCTACCAATAAAACACTTTAGCAATAGAGAAGTGCAACAATGGAACAGTGAAACAGTGAACCAGTTCAGTATTGAAACAAATCCCCTTAGCCTTTATTCACAAGATATATAAGTTCCTCAGCCGTTATTTTACCATAATGAAGTAGCGCATATCGCTCCACTTCCTCGGGCGAAAGGTCTTTGATGATGTCTTGGGTATTAACGCTAAATCCTGCTGCCGCCAGGCGGTCGGTATAATCGAGGCCATATTCACGTACATGGTCGCGCTGTCCAAAGTGCTTTTCGCGTTCTGCCGGATCTGTGATAGAAAAGTCTTCGTAGGTCACATCACGCTCCTCATTGATGGGGGAGTTGAGGATAGCCCATCCACCGGGTTTCAGCACACGGTAAAATTCTTTCATCGACTGAAGGTCTTCTTCTACATGCTCAAGTGTATGGTTACAGATGGCCACATCAAAGGTATTATCCTCAAAAGGGATATCACGAATATCCATTTTCACATCCGCAAGCGGTGATTCTATATCGCCGGTAATGTAATCCAGCTTGTTCAGGGCCTTAAAACGCTTAATAAAGCAATATTCAGGGGCTACATGCAGCACTTTCAGCTCCGCTGTAAAAAAATCAGTTTTGGTTTTGAGAAATAACCACATCAGGCGGTGGCGCTCCAGCGAAAGGCAATTGGGGCAGAGAGCATTCTTCCGTTTTATGATCCGTCCGTAAGGAAGAAACTTCCTGAATTTTCTGTCACATACAGTGCATTGCTTTTTGTTTCCAAGGTAAAAAACGGAGATGATCCGCAGGATAAAATGACTGACGACCTGGAGATAGCGGCGGGGGACGTAACGCGTGAGTATGCTGATGATGGTTTTCATAAGGACTGCAAATATAGTTGAATTGCGGTTCATCAGTGTTTATCCGGTATCCGGTATCCCGTGTCTTCAAAAATACCTTATATTTACACCTATATAAGTAATTCAATTTGATAAAAGAAGCTATCATATTAGCGGGGGGATTCGGCACGCGCCTCAAGGAAGTGATTGGGGAAGATATTCCCAAGCCCATGGCACCTGTAGATGGTAGGCCTTTCCTGGAATATTTGTTTAAATACTTGGATAAGTGGGGTGTAGAGCGGCTGATCCTGGCCACAGGTCACAAACATGAAGTGATAGAGGCACATTTTGGAGATAGGTTTAATAAGCAGGAGATCGTGTATTCGCGTGAAGAGGAACCGCTGGGTACGGGAGGAGCTGTTAAAAAGGCAATGGAATATGTAAATGGGTATTCTGGTTATATCATTAATGGTGATACCTATTTTGATGTTAACCTCTGGAAATTGGCCAATTCTTTCAGGGCAAAGGAAGCTGAATCTGTCATGGCGCTGAGGAAGATGGCTGATGTTTCGCGCTATGGCAGTGTAAAGATCGACCTGGATAACAGGATCACCGAATTCACTGAAAAAGGCAGCCAGACAGGCATGGGGTTTATTAATGGAGGCACCTATATCCTGGAAAGGAAAGCATTTCTCGATCTGGACCTGCCTGATATCTTTAGCCTGGAAAAGGATTATTTCGAACAGCATTACAACAAGCTGCGGATATTTGGCGTTCGCTGCTACAGTTACTTCCTGGATATTGGAATTCCGGAAGATTATGAGGAAGCACAGGATGCATTTGACGGACTTTTTAATTGACAAAAGCTGGACCCTCTTCCTCGACAGGGATGGGGTGATCAACGAAAGGCTCATCGGGGACTATGTGAAGACCCCGGAGGAGTTCTGTTTCATTCCCGGTGCCCCGGAAGCCATCGCAAAACTCTCAAAAGTTTTTGGATTGATCATTATAGTTTCCAACCAACAGGGAATAGGGAAGGAGCTGATGACCGAAGAGGAATTGAGGATCATTCACGACATTATGGTCACAGGCATACAGGAGGCCGGTGGGCGCGTAAATAAGATCTATCATAGTCCGCATCTCGAAAGGGATAACAACCCCATGAGAAAGCCTAATACGGGTATGGCATTGCAGGCACAAAAGGACTTTAATGAGATTGATTTCACAAAATCAGTAATGGTGGGTGATGGCCTGCACGATATGGAGTTTGGAAGAAGGCTGGGTATGCAGAGAGTATTTATCTCTGGGAAATCTGATACGAACAAGGATTTTTTTGATTATCAGTTCGAATCTTTATCTGCATTCGCAAATAGTTTTGAGTTTTGAGTTTTGGGTGTTGAGTGGAATTTAGAATTCAGAATTCTTCATTACCGGTCTCCATTATTAATTAGGATTTAATCATTAATCATTTGTGAGAATTAGGGCATAAGGCATAAGGCACATGGTATAAGGCATAAGGCAAATGTGAAGTGTAAATTGTCATTGTACTTAATACCTTATACATAATACGCAATACAGATAAAACCTATCTTTGTATTCATAGTTAAATCACCCAACATCTACACCTAAAACCTAACACCAAGAACTTTGACCCCTGCGCTCATATTCACGGCTTTTGCTATTTACACCATCCTGCTGTTCGGGATCAGCTTCCTTACATCCGGGAAGGCCGATAATGAGACCTTTATGCTGGGCAACCGCCGTTCGCCATGGTATATCGTAGCCTATGGTATGATAGGGGCATCCTTGAGCGGGGTGACCTTTATTTCCATTCCCGGGGATGTGCAGAATACCCATTTCTCTTATATGGTGATTGTGCTAGGCTACTTGCTTGGTTATTTTGTGATTGCCAACGTACTCTTGCCCCTGTATTATAAGCTTCAGCTTACCTCCATCTATACCTACCTGGAAGATCGTTTCGGATTCTGGTCATATAAAACGGGGGCTGTCTTTTTCCTGATATCCAGAATAATAGGTGCTTCCTTCAGGATGTTCCTGGTGGTCAGCATCCTTCAAATATTTGTTTTCGATGCCTGGGGCATCCCGTTCTGGGCAACTGTGGCTATGTTCATCGTGCTGATCATGCTATATACCTTCCGCGGCGGTATAAAAACCATTGTCTGGACCGACACCCTGCAAACCACCTTCATGCTGGTTGCAGTGGTGCTGACCCTCATCTTTATTTCGAGGGAACTCGGATGGAGTTTTTCTAACCTGGTACAGGAAGTCCGGGAAAGTGAATATAGCCGGATGTTCATCACCGAATGGCAGGACCGCCACTTTATGATTAAGGATTTCCTGGCAGGGATGTTTATTGCCATTGTTATGACCGGCCTTGATCAGGACATGATGCAGAAAAACCTGAGTTGCAGAAATCTGAAGGATGCAAAAAAGAATATCTATTGGCTCAGTATAGCCCTGATCCCGGTTAATCTGCTTTTTCTGTCCCTGGGGGCTGTATTATGGATCTACGCAAGCAAGATGACAGGCTTTCCTGCTCTGGGAACTACCGATGAGCTCTTTCCAACTATTGCTTTGCAGTACCTGGGCCCGGTAGCCGGTATTACTTTTATTATTGGTCTGATTGCTGCAGCTTATTCTAGTGCCGACAGTGCCCTTACCGCGCTAACCACATCATTCTCGGTCGACATCCTGAACATCAGGAACAAGAAGATAGGTGAAAAACAGAAAACAAGGACCCGTTACCTCGTGCATATAGGCATATCCATTGTGGTCTTACTGGTGATCATACTCTTCAATGCCATCAACGATCGCTCTGTGATCTCCAGCCTGTTTACGATTGCCGGCTACACCTATGGGCCGCTGCTGGGTATGTTTGCTTTCGGCTTGCTCACAAAATACAAGGTCAACGACCGTTTTGTGCCACTCATTGCCATCCTTTCTCCTGCCATATGTTACGTGTTGAGTGTTTATGACACACAGTGGTTCATGGGATATGACTTTGGTTTCGAGCTCTTGCTGGTCAATGGCTTCCTTACTTTCACAGGTCTGTTTATTGTGAATAAAAAGTGAAAATATCCATCCTGACATATCTTATATTTTAGATATTTTCGCAAATATTGTATATTGGCACTGAATATTTGCATAAATGTATTTTCCCAGTAACCAGTAACCAGTAACTAGCAACCAGTAACCATAACATGGAAAACATACGCTTCAAGGCCCTGGAAGCCACAATGAACAGAAAACCTGTAGAATTTAAACTTCCCACAGGGAAAATTTCAGAATATTTTGGCGAACAGACTTTTAGCCGTGTCTCTATGCAGGAATTTCTGCCTGCCGATGCTTTAAAACAGGTTCTCCGATCGATGGATAAAGGGGATAAGATCGACCGCAAGATGGCCGATCAGATAGCAGCTTCACTCAAAGCCTGGGCCATGAGTAAAGGCGCCACCCACTATACTCACTGGTTTCACCCGCTTACAGGGGCAACGGCAGAGAAGCATGATGCATTTATCAATCCCATGGAAGGGGGAGGAGCCATAGAGAATTTTCAGGGCGTTCAGTTGATTCAGCAGGAACCTGATGCTTCCAGTTTCCCAAGCGGTGGTATACGAAATACCTTCGAAGCACGTGGTTATACTGCCTGGGACCCCACCAGTCCGGCTTTTATCATGGACAGCACATTATGTATCCCTACTGTTTTTGTGTCCTATACAGGTGAAGCCCTCGACTATAAAACGCCATTGCTGAGCGCGATTGAGGCTGTTGACAAAGCAGCCGTTGCCGTATGCCAATACTTCGATAAAAAGGTGAACAAGGTGATTCCTAACCTTGGCTGGGAACAGGAATATTTCCTTGTGGATACGGCATTATACATGGCTCGCCCTGACCTGCTACTCACCGGACGGACGGTATTCGGGCATGCATCTGCGAAAGACCAGCAGCTCTCCGACCATTATTTTGGCAGTATTGCTCAACGGGCAAAGGAGTTCATGAAGGAATTTGAGTATGAATCGCACAGGCTGGGCATTCCCTTGAAAACAAGGCATAATGAGGTGGCTCCCAATCAGTTCGAATGCGCTCCCGTATATGAAGAAACCAACCTGGCCGTGGATCATAACCAGTTGCTTATGCATATTATGCAGAAGGTGGCTAAAAGCCACGACCTCACTGTATTGCTGCATGAAAAACCCTATGCCAGGGTGAATGGATCAGGTAAACACAACAACTGGTCACTGGCAACCAATACGGGGATAAACCTGCTTAGTCCCGGAAAGGATGCAAAGTCGAACCTGCGCTTCATTACTTTCCTTGTTAATATTCTTATGGGGCTGCAGAAGCATGCTGACCTTCTGAGGGCCAGCATTGCATCTGCCGGCAATGATCTTCGATTGGGTGCCAATGAGGCCCCTCCGGCCATAATATCAGCATTTATAGGTAGCTACCTCTCAGGAATACTCGATGAGATCGAGAAAAGCAAGGTGAACGGTGAAATTGCTTCAGGCGGACAGGCTGAAATGAACCTCAACATCCCGAAGATACCGGAGATACTTGCCGACAATACCGATCGCAACAGGACCTCACCATTTGCTTTTACGGGTAATAAGTTTGAATTCAGGGCGGTAGGCTCTGCTGATACCTGCTCAAATGCCATGACGGCACTTAATCTGATCATGGCCGATCAGCTGATCCAGTTTAAAAAAGAAGTGGATGCCCTGATCAAGAAAAAGCTGAGTAAGACCGAGGCCATCTACAAGGTGATCAAGAAGTATATCAAGGCTTCGAAAAAGATCCGTTTCGAAGGGAATTCATACAGCCAGGAGTGGATCGATGAGGCTGAGAAGAGAGGCCTGTCAAACCTCAGGTCAACACCTGAAGCACTTAAAGCATATGTTTCAGATGAGACAGTTAAGCTATTTGAGGTCAATGGAATACTTACAAAGCGTGAGCTGGAGGCTCGTTACGATATCAAGCTGGAGAATTATGTGAAGAAGATACAGATCGAGTCCCGTGTAATCGGCGACCTTGCCATGAATCATATTATCCCTATTGCTGTAAAGTATCAGAATACCTTAATTGAGAATGCAAAAGGATTGAGTCAGGTACTCGATTCCAAAACCTATATCAAGCTCTCCAGGAATCAGATTCAAACCATCAAGGAGATATCGGAGCATATTTCAGAAGTAAAAACCAAGGTTGATGCTATGCTCGAGGAGCGCAAAATAGCAAACAGACTTCCCACGAATGAGGAAGCTGCAGCAGCTTACAACCAGAAGGTTACGCCATATTTTGATGCCATTCGCCTGCATGTCGACAAGCTCGAACTCCTGGTAGATGATGAAGTATGGCCACTGCCAAAGTACAGGGAGCTTCTTTTCATACGGTAGGCAAGAGGTACGCGGTATGTGGTACGCGGTATGTGGTTCAGGGTATGTGGGGGCTTCTTCTATCATCCCTCTCTTTCGAATATCGAATATCGGATATCGAATCTCGAATATCCAGTATCCAGTATCTGTTACCATTATTCTCCATTTATTTTTTACCTTTGGTTAGCCATTCTTATTCAAGGGATGAATCACGGATTTACTGACATAATTTTTCTTAAACAATGATCTTCGGTAAAGCAGACAAAAACTTTAAAGTCAAGAATATACGAACTTTTGCCTTGGACCGGGTGATGAATATGCATCGCAGGTACCGTAGGGTGTTCGACCGCTACGAACTCAATTACCTCAGTGTTGCTATAGAACTTTTTAATAAGCAATTTGACGAAAAAGACTGGGATTGTGAGATTACCTATAAAGCTTACATCCTGGAAGGTGATGAAAAAGCAAAAGAGCTCTGTAGTGAAGATAAGAAGCTGAGTGTGAGCAAAGATCAAAACCTGGTCGTCACCGATTTTGGCTGGGGAAATGATCAGTATGGGAAATTCTGGGAGCGCGGGACATACATCTGGGAAGTTTTTATCGATGGGGAAGAAGTAGGCAGTACTAAATTTTATATCGAAGATGCCGGAAGGGTTACAGCCACAGAAAATCCCTATTTCGAAGTATCCTCATTAAAAACCTATGAAGACCCGACCGGTGACCTGGAAGGGGATGAGAGACTGTACCTTAAGCAGTTCAAGCAGGAAAGCACCCGCTACATCATGTCGGAGTTGAAGATCACCAACAAAGTATCAGAAGAGTGGTGGTGTGAAATTTTCTTTAAATACTATGATGATACGGGAATACTGGCAGGCGTTGCCGACAGTAAAGGATTGATCACACCCAAGCTGGGTCCTGGTGAGTCATTCCCCATTACGGAAGGATGGGGAAGTACTGAGGAAGGAACATGGGTCAGTGATAATTACCGTGTAGAGGTGGTTTTTATGGACCAGGTGGTGGCTGTGATACCATTTAGTGTGGGCGAAAAAGACGTAAAGCGGGTCAGCGATTATGAGGCCCTGCTTAATGAAGAGGTGAGTGAATTTTACGGAAATACTACAATCAAAAAGAAGCCTAAAACTTCCACCGCTACTGATAGTGAGGGGGAAAAAGAAACCTCTGATGACCAGACTGATGTCAGCATAGAGATCAATGACCGTCCACTGTCAGAGATACTGGCCGACCTTGACAAATTAATCGGCCTGAAGGAGATCAAAGCCAAGGTTCGCGAATATGTCGATTATGTGAACTATCTCCAATACAGGGAGGAAAAAGGAATTCCAGACAGTGAAGATATTTGCCTGCATAGCGTTTTCACGGGGAACCCGGGAACGGGAAAGACTACCGTAGCCAAATTGCTGGGGCAAATCTATCATTCCATAGGCCTTCTTTCTAAAGGACATGTCCACGCTGTTGAAAGCAGTGACCTGATCTCCGGTTATGTGCGACAGACAGGAACGTCTACCAAAGAAAATATTAAAAAGGCGCGTGGCGGGATACTGTTTATTGACGAAGCCTATATGCTTTTTAAAGATGGCTCGCCGAATGATTTCGGCCCTGAAGCTGTGGCTGCACTCATCACAGAAATGAGTGATGGACCCGGTGATATCGCCATTATGGTGGCCGGATACCCTGCCGAGATGGAGCGTTTTATCAATTCCAATCCCGGCTTAAAATCCCGTTTTCGCAATTATTATCATTTCAATGATTACACGCCGGATGAGCTGGTAGATATCGCTCATTTCGCTGCTGATGATAAGGATGTTAAGCTATCGCCGGAGGCTGAGAAGAAGTTGAAAAAGATCATCACCGATGCATTTCGCAAGCGCGACCGTACCTTCGGCAATGCCCGGCTGGTGCATTCCATGATAGACGAGGCTAAAATGAACCTCGGGGTCAGGGTGGTACGGGAATATGATGCCGATCAGATCACCAAGGATATGCTGATGAAGATCGAATCGCAGGATATTGAAGACCTTTCAAAAGGAAACCTGCAGGAAAGGCTGAAACTGGATGTAGATAAAGCATTGCTAGATCAGGCCATGGAAGAATTAAATTCACTTACCGGCCTGGAATCGATCAAGCAGGAGGTGAATGAACTGATCCGGCTGACGAAATATTATCGGGAGATGGATCGTGATATCCTCAAGGCCTTCAGTATGCATGCCATATTTATGGGTAACCCGGGAACCGGAAAAACCACTGTGGCCAGGATAATAGGAAAGATCTATAAAGCCCTTGGCCTGCTCGAACGGGGACATCTTATCGATGCTGATGCCAGCGACCTGGTAGCAGGATATGTGGGACAGACCTATGACAAGACGAAAAAGCTCATTAAGGAGGCCATGGGCGGTGTCCTCTTTATTGATGAGGCATACAGCATCACTGACAGTTCTGCCAGTGGGAGTGGGGCTGACTTCGGTAAGAAAGCCATCGCAGCACTTATCAAGGAGATGGAAGATCACCGAGGTGAATTTGCGGTGATCGCTGCCGGATATCCTCATAACATGAGTCAGTTCCTGGAATCAAATCCCGGGATCAAATCACGTTTCGATCGCACTTTCCAATTTGAGGACTTCAGCGAAGATGACCTATGGACAATTGCTGTAGGTATGCTGGCAAAGCGTGAACTGAAAGCCGATAAAAAGGCGGAAGCGCATATCAAAGCCTACATTACTCACCTGTATGCAGGGCGAAACAAATTCTTTGGCAATGCCCGTACGATGCGTAAAATGGTTGAAAAAGCATTTCGTAATCATGAACTACGCATGGCAGGATTGAAAAAAACTGAACGCACCAAAGCTGTTCTGTCGACGCTGAAAATAGAAGATGTTCAGGAGTTTGAACCCAAACAAGCAGAAAGCGGAAGGACGGAGATAGGATTCAAATTTAAAGACTGAGGATCATTTTTTTGATTGCAGCTCTTCTATTTTTTTTGCATCAGCATCAGCCTTTTCGTCCTCACCCATGGTCATAAACAGCCTTTCCCGGAGCATATATGAGAGAATACTGTCCTCTTCTAGCTGTATAGCTCTATTCAGATCAGCTAAAGCGATATCCAGCTTCCCTTTATCCATCAGGACCAGGGCACGGTGATTCAGGTACAGGGTATCTTCAGGTTCGTATTTCGCTGCCGTATCGAAATCTATGAGGGCCAACCTCATCTTATTCAGGGCAAGAAAAAGGTTCCCACGGCAAAAGTAGTAGTAGGCATCATCTGACTTTAATGATATGCCAAGGTTAAAATCATCAAGGGCCTTTTCATATTCCTCCAGGTCCTTATATGCCATTCCACGCAACATGAGCTGCCAGGCGTCATCAGGGTTTCTTTTCAGGTTATTTGAGGTCTCTGAAATGATGTATTCAGGGCTTTTATCTTCCTCCTCTTCATCAATCAGGTGTTCGATGATATCCAGGGCCGAGCCTTTTTCAAGATCACCAAGCACATTAGGATTCCCATTACTCTGAGTATAATCGGATAGGAATGCTGTAAAATCATCTGCAACAAGCCCCCATGTATCGATTGTTTCTTCGTGAAAAGCATCAAAAACTCCTGATTCTGATTCATCACCTATCAGGTTGATAAACACAAGGTACTCCCCCGAATCTGTATGGCAGAAGGGAATAAAAGGGTAGGGGCTTAGATCTTTTCCCGGGAGGCCAAAGTTCCAGCTTTCCTTTTCTTTGTATTCTTTTTCCACTTCTTCGAGGGAATACAGGTAATTGGCGTTCCATTTTACATCTTCAGAATTACTGACAGAATCGAGTAAACTATTCAGCCTGTCGCTGATGATCATTCCTCCATTGGCATATAAAAGAAAGGCTTTATATGAATCCGGGAGACGGATATGTTGCCGTTCTTCAAAAGACGCAATTTCCTCTTTGTTTGCCGGGGCATTGAAGTAGGCATGTGCAGGGCCGTCACCGATCAGGATATCGAGCCATTCAAGGACTTTGTGGATGTCTGCTTCCATTGGGAATCTTATTCGGGATGGAACCTGGGGATATCGTCATCCTTAGGCCTGGTTATAGGCTTTCGCTCGATCTTCGGACGCTTCCTTTTGATCTTCGGTTTCTCTTTTCTGTATTCTTGTTCTGAATTATCGTTTCTTCTTTCAGCTTCCCATGCATAAAGTTCTGCCCGGAAGCGTCTGTAGCTATTGTTCAAAGTCTCCGAAACTCCTTCATCATCATCATCATAGCGGGAAGACTCCCTTCTTCTCCTGGAAGAAGTCATGAAGAATTTAATGATCTTGTAAACAACATATAACAGGCTGATAGCAATGATAAGTATGAGCACACTGAGGGTAATAAATGCCATGGCTATCGTCAATAAAACATACATAACAATTCGGATGGGTGCCCAGCCTTTGTGCATGCGGATACTTTCGACGCTGATAAGTGCAAATATTCCCAGGTATAGCACGTTGACCATATTCAGGTACCAGTATGCTGAACCTGAGGTGAAAAGGATCGTAATTCCGTTTTCTGTCAGGGTCGAAAGCGAATAATAGCTTTGAACAGCAGTTCGGTCAAAAAGTACAGCTATAAATAGTAAGAGACTGAGATAGGATCCTGCCCGTAAGGCCCACCATTGCGTGCTGAAATAGTTTCGTCTTCCAAGCACCATAAAGTAGAAAAATTCAGGGATAACTCCCACGGCAAGAGGGATGCGGAAATGCCGTTTGAAACCCGTAAAACTGCTGTTGAGTTTATTACATATTCTTCGGTCCCAGGCATTTGCCCCCCATAGTCCGTAGCGTAATGCCATGGCTATGGTAAAGACACTTGCTGCCAGCCCGACCAGGAGCAAAATGAATCTTAGCATAAGTTTGGTTATAAATTCACTCAAATATAGGGATAATTGAGTGATGATATCCTAATTATTAATGATTAGTTCCGATTTGTAAAAAAGAGTGATAAAGTTTGACATTTGAGCTAATCCAAAGTTCAAAACTCAAAATTTAAAACTACTTTTATAGGGTATAAACCAGACCTTATGACCACTTATCATCAAATAGTATTAAAATGTCCCAATTGTAGTACTTTAATGAGTGCCTACGATTTGATGTCGTATACCGTACACGATGCAGAATCATGGTCGGATGGAAAGACCGGTTTTGGTATTCCCAGTGTTGACCGCATTGGTATTTGTGCGGTTTGCCGGCTGCCTTTCTGGAAGGATGATGCAAAGCTTCCCGATGACCCTGACTGGCAACCGCATGAAGACCTTGCTTCAGTCATGGATATGTACGACCTCGAGTGGAGATTTGATGATGACAGAGATGTGAAGACCATTGATTATTTCAAGGGTCTCCTGGAAGATGGTTTTACCGATACCGATGATAAGGAGTTTTATGTCAGAACACAATTATGGTGGGCTATTAATGACTTGACCCGGTACCGGGGTGGATATCGTAGCGTACGCAACCTGAGGATGCTCAATGCTTTGTTGAACCACAGGCGTGAATCGAAAAAACTGTTTAATACATACAGGGATCTTTTACATGACAATATTGAACGCCTGATCTTCCTGTTTATCAAAGGTGGAGAGCCTGACCTGTTGTACCTGGCAGAAATGTACAGGGAAACAGGAGATTTCAGCAAAGCACTGGAGATTCTGGACAAAGTAGAACGCCATGACAGAACATGGAGAAAAATCAAGAAGATGACAAGGAGGAAGGACAGCAGGGTGTTTAAATTGTAAGTTCCTAATACCGGATGTTTGCTTTTTGCTTGCAACTTATCTTATTAAATAGCGTACAAGTTTTATTCATAACTTTGTATTCAAAGAAGCTATATAATGCGATTTAATAAGAAACTATTATTTACCACCCTTATTCTGTTAATCCTTCCGTTATTTGCTACAGCACAGATTCGTGTGAACAAAGTGGAAGATGGTTTTAATGCATCCAGCAACGATGGCATTATTTACGCATTGCCAAGAACCATCATACGTGTGGATGTAACTGTGGAGCATCAACAAATGTTTGCCGGTCCTCTCCGGAACTATGCTGAAAAATACCTGGGCATCACCAATTATATCGACAGAGATGATGTGGCCTACAGCATGAAAGGGGTGGAGCTGGTCCCCGTTTCAGAAGCTGATCCGGATCAATATTATTTCGTAAGTACAGCAGAAAAAACTTCTAAAGCAGCATGGCAGACTATCTTACAGATGAATGGCCATGGAATGATCACTTCTCTCGGAACTGCAGGTAAAATAGCAGCAACAGCCGATGGCCTTGTCACCAATATGACTGAAGATGAGGTAAGGGCCATGTTTAGCAAGTATGCCGATCTTAACCTGTATCCAAAGGTAGATACTATTGTCAGAACCATCAATATTGATACCATCACCATCCAGGATTACACCTTTAAAACAACAATGAC
>QMPN01000048.1 GCA_003648575.1 Bacteroidota bacterium | reverse complement strand
GAGCCCAGGCAGCTACTATGGGCTGGAGGTAATCCTTAACTGCTTTATAATACCCGCTGTATACTGACAGGCTTCCCAGTATCCTGAGCACCTTCTTCGACCTCAGTGCAGTGACGAGAGCCTTGAAGGTCGTCGTGAGCCGGCCTTTGATTTCTTTCCATTCCGGTTTCCTGAGCTCCCCGTCGAGAAAGCTGGGGTAGGTCATCACCAGGATGAGGTTCATCACATATGGAACCACTGAAAACAGAAAGATATACTCATAAGTGCCCGTGATAAATACAATAGCAGCTCCACTCAGCGCCGACAGGGCAGAGCCTATCTGTGACCATGATCGGGTATGCCCATAATAATGCACCTTCTGCCCTTCCCATCCTTTCACCGACAAATAATGAAAAATCATGGCCTTATGGTTTCCGCTGCGAAAAGCCTCCCCAAGCGAAAACAATATCATGGCGATCATAAACTCTCCATAGTTTTCCGACAAATAGAAGGCGATGAATGAGATGATATAAAAAATAAAGGCCAGGATCATGGTACGGCGACGGCCGAAAGTATCTGCCATTAAGCCGGATGGTATCTCAAATATATTCACTGTAATCTCCCTGATCGCATACAGGCTCCCGATAGCCAGAAAGCTCATCCCCTTTTCAAGAAAAAACAGTATCAGGAAGGCTTCGAAGAACCTGAGGTTTTTTAATAACCCATAAAGGCAAAAGCGGTAGTACTGAATATCTTTTATAAATGCTTGTGGCACTTTGTAAAGATACAAATACCCAAACCCCAAGTCTCCAAATTCGAAACAAATCCCAAATTCAAATGATCAAATGTTTCAAATCATTAATTCACTAAGTCCCCCTCGCCTCTAGGAGAGGGGGATATAGGGGGTGAGGTAAATTGAACAGGAAAACTGCTAAAAACATAAAAATAGCCCGGGCGCAGGATGACAAGGGACACAAAGCGGCCCGTAGACAGACCTTGACCGGGGATGTCTTTTTTTAGTATCCCTCATTTCATTCGGGACAGGCATTTTTTGGACAAGCAAAAAAGTGCATGAAAGAAGAAATCGATAAAACTAATCAGCTTTTTCGAGTTCTACAGTAAAATGCCTCATTATAGGCGCTTCATTTAAGATCTTCAGCCCCCGCTTAACTTCATCCCTGCGGTCGAACACGTTTTTCAGCCCCGCTGCGATATAAGCCATATGATTATTGGTATAGGTACGGCGTGGGATGGCCAATCGCAAGGATTCCATCTTCGGAAAACGATTTTCACGGGTTATGGGATCACGGTCGGCCAGTAAAGTGCCAATCTCGACTCCACGTACACCGGCCTCTATATACAGTTCCACAGCCAGTGTCTGGGCTATGTATTCTTCTTTGGGAACTTGTGTCAGGAAGCGTTTCGCATCAACAAACACTGCATGGCCTCCAAAAGGATATTGAACAGGGATACCATAATCCTTCAGTAGCTGTCCGAGGTATGCTACCTGGCCAATTCGGCTCTCCAAATAGGCAAATTCAGTGCCTTCATAGAGCCCTTGTGCCAAAGCATTCATATCGCGGCCCGACATACCACCATAGGTCACATAACCTTCGAATAGTATGTTAAACACAGAAGCTTTCTTGTACAGATCTTCGTTCCTAAAACCGATAAATCCGCCCATATTCACGATAGCATCTTTCTTGGCGCTCATGGTCATGGCATCGGCATGAGAGAACATCTCCCTTACGATATCCCTGACACTTTTATCTTCATAACCCTTTTCCCGGGTTTTTATGAAATAAGCATTCTCGGCAAATCGGGCAGAGTCGAAGATTATTGGGATGTTATGCTTTTTAGCCAATTTACTAACAGCCTTTATATTTTCCATGGAAACCGGTTGCCCGCCGGCCGTATTACATGTAATGGTAAGGATGATGAAGGGAATCTTTTCCCTGGGGATATCTTTGAGTGCCAGTTTCAGTTTATCCAGGTCGACATTTCCCTTGAACGGATGATCGAGGGTCGTATCATAGGCTTCATCGATGGTACAATCCAGGGCTGTTGCCTTTCTGAACTCTATATGTCCCTTGGTTGTGTCGAAATGGGCATTCCCGGGAATAACGTCCCCCTCTTCTACCAGCACAGAAAACAATACATTCTCTGCAGCCCTGCCCTGGTGTGTTGGCAGATAATAATCGAAGCCAAGGATATCTTTGATAGCAGCTTTTAACTTGAAAAATGAAGTCGCTCCGGCATAGCTTTCATCGCCCAGCATCATGGCCGCCCATTGGCGGTCGCTCATGGCACCGGTGCCCGAGTCGGTGAGCAGGTCAACAAAAACATGCTCACTTTTCAGGTTGAACAAATTATAACCCGCATCACGGATCCAGGAATTGCGTTCTTCCCTGGTACTTTTCCGGATGGGTTCAACCATTTTAATCTTATAAGATTCGGCATATGGTAATTTCATAATGCAATGATTTTACACTAATTCAACAAAAGAATAATGTGGTCAGGAGTATTTATGCATTAAGGTAACCGTCGCGGTCCTTGATGTTCAGATAGCGTTTATAAGATAGGATATTTAAGTAGCTGACCAATAGCCTGTAATTTGCTGATCGAGCTTCAAATATACAAAAAAGTTTTGATAAAAAAGTACCTTTACGCGATCAATTCCTTTCAAATTGCAACCTTTTGGAAATGATGTTGTCATTAAACAGTAGAAAATACAAAGATAAAGTGCAGGCTACGGGTAAACAGGAGATACACCGGAACATCATTGAGGATTGCAAACTCGGACAGCAGCGGTCACAGTACCAACTATACCAGCTGTATTCGAAAGCCATGTTCAATGTTTGTTACCGCATGATGAGCAATCGCGAGGAGGCTGAAGACCTGCTGCAGGATTCCTTTACGGATGCTTTTCACCGCTTGCATACATTCCGCTACGAATCAAGTTTCGGACACTGGCTGAAGCGCGTCACAGTACACAAGTGTATTAATGAAATTAAACGGAAAAAAGCCGACCTGGATTATTACGACGATATGGGTTGGTTCGAAAACCAGGAAGAAGAAAAAGAAGAGGCATATGGAAACGGATTAACGGTAGAGAATGTGAAAAAGGCCATGGAGCATCTGCCCTCAGGCAGCAGGATGATCTTCTCACTATATCTGCTCGAAGGATACGATCACGTGGAAATATCACAAATACTCGACATCAGCGAGTCGAACTCAAAATCGCAATATATGCGTGCCAGAAGAAAAATAAAAGAATTACTAAATACCAATAGCCATGAAACCCGATAGACTAGAAGAGTTCATTCTGGATAACAGGAGCGACTTTGATGACCAGGTCCCGGCAGCGGAGAGCTGGAACAAAGTCAAGGCCAACATCAAGCCTGTACGGAATATCAACTGGACTGCCAGGCTCGTAAGAGTGGCTGCTGCCGTGGTGATCTTTGTATCATCTTACATTTTCATAGACTACACATTTAATGAAGACCGCAGTTCGATGGGCTATGCCGGCCAGTCGAATCAGGAGATTTATGACAATATCCCCGTGTTGGTGGAAGCCAGGGCTTATTATTCAGGGCAGATCAGGCATATGGAAGATGAAGTATTCCGCATGGCAGGTGAAAATTCCCCCATCAGGGAAGAGATCACAATTGAATTTGATGAACTTGACAAGGTATTCACTGAACTGAAGGCCGACCTGCAAGATGATGCAGCCAATGAAGAGGTCATTGAGGCTATGATCCAGAACTACAGGATCAAATTACAGATTCTGGAAGAAATACTCATTCAACTCAAAAACGCAGACGAAAATAACATTCAAGACCATGAAGACAAAAAAGTTTTATTGTAAAACCCTTTTGGTTCTACTGCTTGCGGGCATCTTGCCCGGCGGCAGCGTACTGGCCCAGCAGTACGAGAAGAGCCGGAGCTTAAGCCAGTCTTTTCCGGCAACAGCGGAAACCTCGATACAGATCATTAACAAGTATGGAAACATACATGTACTTCCCTGGGAGGAAGATTCTATACGGTTTGAGATCAACATCAAAGTGGAAGCCAATAAGCAATCCAAGGTTGATAAAACTTACGATAATATTGAGATTGAATTTTCGGAGACCTCATATTATGTGATCGCACAAACCGTTTTCGGTAATAAGAAGAATGCATTCTGGGCGGATGTATCTGATTTTACCTCTTCCATGCTCAACACCGGTGCCAGCGCGCAGATCGACTATACAGTCTATGTACCCACCAATTCTGAATTGAGCATCGACCTTAAGTTCGGCAGCATATACATGACTGACCATTATGGAAAAACAACCGTATATGTTTCGAATGGAGACTTCAGGGGCGGAAATTTTACTGAACTCGACATGGATCATAGTTTCGGGAATGTAGTGATCGATTCCATACAATCCGGATCCCTGACACTGGGATATTCCGAGCTCAAGTTGAAGCATGCCGGCAATATCAGGATCACTTCTAAATCATCCAAACCGGTGATTGGAAGTTTCAATTCCATACGCTTGAATTCCAGGCGCGACACCTATTTCTTTGAGGAGGCAGGTACCCTCAGCGGAGAAACCTCATTCTCATACCTGACAATGGAGCGACTGAACGGCAACCTTATCCTTGAAACCAATTACGGAAACCTCAACATAACCGACTATGGCAAGGATTTTAGCCTGATGAACCTGAATGCTTCATATACGGATATAAGCCTCATATGCGGGCAGGATCTCGGCTATTCATTTGAAGCCTATTATGACCGTAAAACCAAGATGATCTACCCGAATGAACTCAGTTCATTTGTAAATACTGAAATCGACAGCGACGAAGGGAATTATCTTCTCAGCGGACAATGCGGAAAGAAAGAAGAGCGTGCACCAAGGATCAAAATCACCATGGATGGCGGAAGCCTGAACCTTATCCATCAATAAGTATTAATACAGGGGTTAAATGAAAGCAATCATAATAATAACAATCATTTTTTTGTCCGCACTTACAGGGCTTCAGGCACAGGAGAAAAAAAATGCTATCAGTGGCCGGATAGGATTGTCAAGCGGAATTACCTACCAGCATATGGTAGATGAGTTCCGGGGATATAAAGGCATGATGAGCTTCCGTGATGGCGGTATACAACTCACCGCACTTATAGAGAATTATCGTCCTCTTTACCTGAAGTTCACTGATAAGATGTACTACTATACAGGTATGGGAGCCCATATCGGGTTTACACGCTGGCCACCAAAGCGGGGCCTCTACCCCAACCCATTTCGAACATACAACGGTAGCGGACATTTTGCACCGGTGATTGGACTGGATGCCATTGTGGGAATAGAATACAGATTAGACAGGATCCCGCTCACATTCAGCCTGGATGCAAAACCATTTTTTGAATTATTCGGACAAACCATCTTTCGCCTGTCACTACTTGATATTGGCCTGGCTGTTAAAATCCATTTTTAAACAACGATCAAACACGAAGACATGAAAAATAAAAATTACGTAATCAAGACTCTTGTTGCATTTTTACTCACTGCAGCTATTTGCCTGCCGGCATCCGCACAGGAACAGGAGAAGATGTCGACCATCTTTGGAGGTAAAGACGGAAATATCCATCATGGAGGCTGGGGGGGGCTCACCTTCGGATACACACAGGTCAATGGTAAAGACACCTACCTCATGGGAGCTCGTGGAGGATGGCTTATCAACCATCATTTTACAATTGGACTTGCAGGCTCCGGATTCATCAGCGATAATGATTACTATCTTGAAAGCTATAGCGACAATCCCGTAAATATTGCCGGTGGTTACGGAGGACTTTTCCTGGAGGCCATCATAGCCCCTAATTACCCGGTGCATGTTAACATACCTGTGATCATTGGCGCCGGAGGAATTACATATACAGATCAGAAGTGGTGGGAAGGCGATAATTATAACCAACCGGCCAACTCTATCGATTCCGACGCATTCTTTGTTCTGGAACCGGGACTGGAAGTGGAAGTGAATATCATTCAATTTTTGCGCTTCGCAGTTGGTGGATCGTACAGGTATACCTCACAGGTGAGTCTGATTGACACCGAAGGAGACATCATGCGTGGATTCAATGGGTACTTCGCATTGAAATTCGGCTGGTTTTAGCCCTGGGGGCCACAGCCATTTTTTTTGTATTTTCACGGCATAAATCATTGCCATGAAAAAGATCTTCTTCCTCAGTCTCATGGCCCTGGTGATAGGGGCACAGGCGCAGTTCAAAGACAATTTTAAGAATAAGACACTGCGTATTGATTATACGCACTCTGGTAGCGCAGAAGCCGAGTACTTTACTTTCGATACGCTTTTTGTTGAAAAATACTGGGGCGGATCTAAGACCAGGCTCATCGATGAATTTGATTACGGAAACCATAAGTTTGAGGTGTTCGATGCTGAAACAAATGAGCTGCTATACTCCAGGGGATATTCTTCCCTGTTCAGAGAATACCAGTCGACGGCGGAAGGTGAAACAAGTTGTAAGGCCTTCAATGAAACCGTCGTGCTCCCCTACCCAAAGCATGCCATTAACATTGCCTTTTACAGCAGAAAAAAAGACCTGGGCTGGGAAAAGCAATTCATACTTCCCATCGACCCCAAAAGCAGGGATATACAGAAGAACAGGCAGAACAAGTTCAAGAAATCAAAGATTCATTATTCCGGGAAACACAATACTAAGCTCGACATTGTGATCATTGCCGAAGGCTATACCGCCGAAGAAATGGAAAAGTTTGAACAGGACTGTGAGCGGTTCAAAGGCTATATCCTGGAGGCTGATCCTTACAGGCAAAACATGGACAAGATCAACATCTGGGCCGTGAAAGCAATTTCGGAAGAAAGCGGAACCGACCTGCCGGGTGAAGACATCTGGAAAAATACTGCAGTTGGTACTAATTTCTACACTTTTGGTTCGGAAAGATACCTGACCACTGAGGACATGAAAAGCGTAAGGGATGTGGCTGCCAATGCTCCCTACGACCAAATTTACATCCTTGTTAACCACGAGAAATATGGTGGGGGCGGTATCTACAATTATTACAGCCTGGGCACCAGCGACAATACATCTGCTGCCTTCCTCTTCCAGCATGAATTCGGGCATGCCTTTGCCGGGTTGGGTGATGAATATTACAGCTCGGAAGTGGCCGTAGAAGATTTTTATCCACTCGAAATTGAGCCCTGGGAGCCGAATATTACCACAAGAGTGGATTTCTCCAGCAAATGGAAAAATATGATCTCTGCCTCCACACCGGTACCCACTCCGGCAACAGAGGAATATGAAAACACCATTGGATTATTCGAAGGTGGCGGATATGTGGCCAAAGGTATTTTCAGGCCTTATGTCGATTGTACCATGAAGTCGGTAAAATATGATGCTTTCTGCCCGGTTTGCAAGCGTGCCATCCAGCGAATGATCAACTTCTATTCCGAGTAATAAATTGTGTTTAATCAAAATTTAAAACTCAAAATTTAAAACTTAGAATTTTCTTTCATACTTTTGCAGCGTGAAAAAATTAACAATAGTATTTATTGTTAACAATCAATCACTTAACGCTGACATTAAAATATACTGATATGATAAAACATCTTTCTGAATTACGTGAGATCGTAAAGAAATCACCCAAGAAAAAACTGGTGGTTGCGGCCGCCCATGATGAGCATTCTCTCGAGGCTGTTGTTAATGCCGCCAAGATGAAGATCGTAGATCCTATACTGGTGGGTGATAAAGAAAAGATGCACCGTATCGCTGATAAGCTTGAGCTCGACCTCTCACGCATGGAGATCATTGATGAGACCAACCTGGGTGAATCTGTTGCCAAATCTATTAAGCTGGTTCATTTCGGCGATGCCGATATCCTCATGAAAGGCAATGTTGGTTCCGCCACCCTGCTGAAAGGTGTGTTGAACAAAGAATGGGGCCTGCGCCGCAATGATATTATTTCTCATATCGCCCTTTTTGAAGTGCCTGCTTATCACCATAAGCTTATTGCCCTTACCGATGTTGCCATGAACATTGCACCCGACCTGAATGCCAAGGTGAACATCCTGAGGAATTCCATCGAATTCCTGCATAAACTTGGTATTGTTGAGCCCAAGATCGCTGTACTCGGCGCTGTTGAGCTCGTAAACGAGATGATGCCTGCCACCATGGATGCAGCGCTGCTATCGAAAATGGCTGACCGTGGACAGATCCCAAATTGCCTCGTCGACGGGCCACTTGCTTTCGACAATGCCATTTCTGCAGAGGCTGCTGAGCATAAAGGGATCAAGAGCAATGTGGCCGGTATGGCCGACCTCCTGCTTCTGCCCGATATCGAAGCCGGAAACATGCTGTATAAAGCATTTATCTTTTTTGCCAATGCCAAGGTGGCTGCCAATATCCTCGGAGGCTCTGCACCTATCGTACTCACTTCAAGGTCGGATTCGGAAGATTCCAAACTCGACAGCATTTGCCTGGCAGCAGCCGTACATTAATTTTAAATTCAAAATTTCATTCAAGAATGGAAAACATCCTCATCCTAGCCATTAACCCAGGGTCCACCTCCACCAAGATCGCTGTATTCAAGAATAAAGAACAAATCTTTACAAAAAATATCAAGCACAGCAATGAAGAGCTGGCCCCTTTCGAAAAGATCACCGATCAGTTTGAGTTTCGCAAAGATGTAATTCACCAGGTGCTGAAGGATGAAGACATCAAGATGGAAGATATCCGCATTGTAATGGGACGCGGCGGCATGGTAAGGCCCATCCCATCCGGGGTATATGCCATCAATGAAAAAATGAAGGCAGACCTCTGCAATAGCCCTATTGGTGAGCATGCAAGCAACCTGGGAGGCCTGATCGCCGACTACATTGCTCATGAGCTTCCGAATGCAAAGGCATATATTGCCAACCCTGTTGTGGTAGATGAACTTGAAAACGTTGCCAGGATCTCCGGATCACCACTGTTTGAACGCAGGTCGGTTTTTCATGCCCTCAACCAAAAAGCCACTGCACACAGGCATTCCCAGATCCAGGATAAAGAATATGATAAGCTCAACCTAATCATCGCTCACCTTGGGGGCGGCATCTCTGTGGGAGCACACAAAAAAGGACGTGTGGTTGATGTAAACCATGCCATCGGCGGTGAAGGGGCTTTCTCACCAGAACGTGCCGGAACACTGCCTATCATCGACCTGGCTGAACTTTGCTATAGCGGCAAATACACCTTTAAAGAACTCAAGAAGATGCTGATCGGCCAGGGCGGCCTTTCTGCCTACCTTGGAACAAACAGTGCCTACGAAGTAGAACAGATGGTGACCAATGGTGACGAAAAGGCAACGATGATCTATGATGCCATGGCATACCAGGTATCAAAAATGATCGGAGAGATGGCCGCTGTACTCGAAGGCGATATCGACGGCATCCTGATTACCGGGGGAGTGGCATACGACAAATGGTTCTGTGAGCGCATCCGCATGCGTGTTCACCGTTTTGCACCCATTTTTATATACCCCGGAGAGAATGAAATGGAAGCCCTGGCCATGAACGGCTACAGGGTGATCCGTGGCGAAGCTGAAGTAAAAGAATACTAGGTTTCGAAGTCAGAAGTTTGAAGTCAGAAGTTTGAAGTCTGCACACCGAACTCTGAACACCCATCTCCTCGCTTTCTTATTTAGAAGTAATATAATTATCTTTGTAGTATATATTATTAGATTTGCTAATCCCAAATCTTCACCTTGCTTTTGCGATTACAGCATAGGGATTAAAAAGCATTGAAAACATATATCTACATCATGAAAAGGTCTATCATCACCACCGTTCTTCTCGTATTATTATTTTCAACTTCTACCATGGCCCAGGCTTGGCGCGATGGGGAAATGGAAGTCAGGGTTGAGGTTAATGACCTCGCTACCGCACAAATACTATCGAATCTCAATTTGGTTGCTGACTATTATACCGATCATGCCATACTGTATGTAAGCCCACGGGAGGCTGATCTGTTGTCAGCATCAGGACTGGATTATAGTATACAGATAGCCGATTTGAACAAGTACTATGAAAAGTTCTGGGATGCCAAAACCGCCTATCACTCCTACCAGGAGATCGTCGACCTGGCTGATAGCCTTGTGAGTGCCTTCCCCGGCATTTGCCTGAAAAAAATATACGGCACCTCTCTCGGGGGCCGCGAACTGGCTGCACTTAAAATCAGCGATAATGTTAGCTCAGATGAAAATGAAGCGGAAGTCTTTTTCGATGGAGGCATCCATGGTGATGAGATAGGCGGGCCTGAAAATTGTATACGCTTCGCCCGTGACCTCTGCCGCAAATATGGCAGTGACCCTGTGGTGACAAATCTCATCGACAACCGTGAGATCTGGATCTACTATATGGTGAACCCCGACGGAAGGGAAAATATGAGCAGGTATAATGAGAATGGGGTCGACTGCAACCGCGATTATGGCTATATGTGGGATGCATGGGGCAGCAGCACCGGCGCATTTTCACAGCCTGAAACACAAAAGCTGCGCAACTGTAGTTATGAAAACCAGTTTGTAGTGCATACCACTTATCACAGTGGAACAGAATACGTTTCCTGCCCATGGAGTTACAGGCCTGAAACACCTGCCGATGCAGCTCACATATTGCAGCTGGCAGAGCTCTACAGCACATCTTCAGGCTATGCCAATCTGGAATTTGGCCAGGGCAACTCCGGCATGTATGCTATCAACGGAAGTACCAAAGATGGCAATTATGGCGTTGCCGGATCCATCAGCTGGTCCATGGAAATTTCCATGCAAAAACAACCCCCTGCCTCTCAGATCATGCAATATTACGAATGGAATTATCCCTCAATGATTGATATGATAGAATATGCAGGATACGGCCTTGAGGGAGTTGTTACCGATGCCAGCACAGGTGACCCAATACGCGCAACGATTTTTGTGAACGATTATATGCAAACCTATTCAGATTCAACTGCAGGTGACTTTCATAAATATGTGTTGCCGGGCAAGTACTCCATTAAAGTGATGGCTAATGGCTATGAAACACAGGTTTCGGCCGATAGCATTACAGTGACTGAATTTAATAGTACGGCTTATGACTTTCAATTAAGTCCGCTTGATAGCGCCCGCTGGTATGCATGGCGCATGATCAGCAGCCGCATCCCGGATAATAATACTGTGGACGAGGGCAATACCCTGGCCTTGATCGGAGAACCCGACTGGATCAATTATTCGATCGGAAAAGACGGCTGGGTAGTTGTAGATATGCAAAAGCCCATCATCGACCTGCCCGGGAATGATGTTAAAGTATTTGAAGGCGACCTGATGGCTGAAGAATTTTCCTTTTACGCCAGCCAGAATATGGATGGGCCCTGGATATACATCGGCGAAGGATCCGGAACCACTGAGTTTGATCTTACGGGATGCGGTTTAGCAGATGCACAGTTTTTCAAGATACTTGATGATGGAGATGGCAACCAGAATGAACAGGATGCCGGCTTCGACCTCGATGCGGTAAGCGACATGGAGCATATAATTGGTGTATTCCTGGTAATGTCGGACTATATGCTCGATGATGAAAATGGCAATGGCCACCTCGAACAAGGTGAATCAGCCGATCTGACCATCGATATTATCAATAATGGAAATGTGACTGCCAGCGACATCGAGGCGACATTATCAAGCAGCAGCCCTTATGTTACCATCACACAAGCCACAGCCGGATTCGGGACCCTGGAACAGAACCAGTCGGGTAGCGGAACATTCTCTTTCGAAGTAGATGACTCAACCCCCACGGGCGATACGATTGTTTTTGAGATCGATGTTGTAGCCAATAATGGCTTCTATGCTACTACCTACACCCTGATGTTCATGGTTGGGAAATATCCCATACTGATCATCGACATGGATGGAAATCATAATTCAGGTACAGTTATGCAGGAGGTGATATCCGATATCGACCTGGCAGCTATCTACGAAACAAGCTTCCCTGATGACCTGGATATGTATAAGTGCATTTTCCTCTGTCTGGGAGTTTTTGATAATAATCACATCCTCACAGCTGATGAGGGCTCAACCCTTGCCCATTACCTGGACAATGGCGGCCGGCTGTACATAGAAGGAGGCGACACCTGGTCATATAACCCTGAAACCCCCGTTCACAGCATGTTCAAGATAGAAGGTCTGGAGGATGGAAGCGGTGACCTGGGAATACAGTTCGGCCAGGACGGCTCATTTGCCGAAGGGATGCTCTACCCTTACAGCGGTGACAATGAATATATCGACAGGATTGCCCCCATTGACAATGCTTTCGAATTGTTCAGGAACCAGATCCCATCCTACTGCAATGCCGTGGCACTGGATGAAGGAACATACAAGACCGTTGGAGTATCTTTCGAATTTGGCGGACTCAGCGATAACCAGAATACTAAAGAAGAGCTGATGATCCTGATACTGGAATTTTTTGGAGGTATCCTGACAGATGTAGAGGACGTTCATCAGCCAGCAAATCAGATCAACTTCTCAGCATGGCCCAATCCATTCAGCGATCAGCTAAACTTCAGCCTGATCCTGAATAAAGCCTCCCGGGTATCACTGGAAATATATAACCTGAACGGACAAAGAGTTGGCTCTGTAACTGAAGCCTTCTTCCAAAGCGGTCCTCAGGAGTTCAATTGGGACGGTACGCTTACCAGCGGAAATCTCTTGCCAGAGGGCATGTATATATACAGACTCCAGGTGGGAGAGCAATCAGAAACTGGAAAAATTATTTTAAAACGATGACCCTAAATCTATCATGATTTGACTTTTTTAACGAATGAAAAGCTGATACCGGGCAACTATTTTATCTATTTATGCATCTATATATAAAAATATATTTTTTTATTATTTGTACATTAGCCCGCTAATAGCTAAAATGCAGACTCTTATCTAACATAACTTATTCAAAAAACTACACTACATGTTTAACTTCTACAAAACTAGCCTTTCATTGATCTTTTCACTGATGGCAATCTCATTGCTTGCACAAACCTTCACTTTTGATAATAACTGGAGCGATGAAGGAATCAAGTTGACAAAGGAAAGCAATACCGGGATCGAGCTCATCTA
Organism: Bacteroidota bacterium; assembly: GCA_003648575.1. The sequence goes on along the minus strand of QMPN01000048.1, from coordinate 1,672 downwards.
TTCGGTTCATGAATTCAATATGGATGCTGTTTCCGTTAAAGGAAATGAGATGAAAGCCATTCATCTTCCTGCCAACATGATCCCCAACAATGAAGGGTCCCCTGACCTTTCGGGTAAAGGACAATACATTGCCATTCCACAGGGAGCAACAGCAAAACTGAATGTGATCTCTTACAGAACAGAAAAATATGAGAATGTGGAAGTGGCCCCCGCACCCCGTATCCCCCTCGATACGGATAACAGTCCACTGCAATACAACAAAGACGAAAGCATCTATTCTGTTGATGCTTTTTATCCGGAAAACCCCTTCATCCTTTCTGAAAATACAAGCATCAGGGGCGTTGATGCCGTTCTCCTTGGCATTACCCCTTTCCAGTATAACCCGGTAAGCAAAGAATTGATTGTTTATTGCGATGTTGAGCTGGAAATCAGCTTCGAAGGCGGAAACGGACAGTTTGGCGAGACACGATACCGCAGCCGCTGGTTCGACCCTATCCTCCGTGACCAGTTTCTGAATTTTAGTTCCCTGCCGGAAATAGATTATTCAAGCAAGGGTGGTAGTAAAAGCGATGGTTTTGAATATGTGATCATCTCCCCCGATGATCCGGTATTCCTGGCCTGGGCCGACACCCTCAGGATTTTCAGACAGATGCAGGGAATCAGTACCGGCATCTATTCCATTAGCGATATTGGTGGCAATAACATCAATACCATCGAAGATTTTATAAACGATGCATACGATACATGGACTATTCCACCCCTTGCTTTTCTGATCCTTGCCGACTACGGGGCTACAGGAAACGGCATCCTTTCTCCTATCTGGGATTACTATTGCGCATCTGACCATATCTACGGCGATGTGAATGGCAATGGCATGGCTGATGTAGTCATGGCCAGGATGACAGCCACCAATGAAACGCATCTGCAGAACATGATCACCAAGATCACCGACTTTGAGACCAACCCTCCCACCTACGAGAGTTTCTACGATCCCATCACTGCCCTGGGATGGCAAACAGAGCGCTGGTTCCAGATCTGTTCTGAAACTATTGGCGGTTACTTTAAAAACGTTCAGGGCAAAAACCCTATCCGTATCAATGAAGTATATGGCGGCAACCCTGATGTTGACCCCTGGTCGACAGCTACCAACACCAGCACTATTTTGAATGTGTTTGGTCCCAATGGACTTGGCTATATTCCTTCAAATCCATCTGACCTTGGCAATTGGACCGACGGAAATGCCAGTATGATCAACACAGCCATTAACAATGGGGCGTTTATCATCCAGCACCGCGACCATGGTGGAAATACAGGCTGGGGCGAACCTGCATATAACAACAACAGCCTGGATGGCCTGTCAAATGAAGATCCGATCTTTGTATTTTCTATTAACTGTCTTACCGGGAAATACAATTGGAGTGGAGAGTGTTTTACTGAGAAATTCCATCGGATGGAACAAGGTGCCCTGGGGCTGATCGCAGCCTCGGAAGTATCCTATTCCTTCGTGAATGATACCTATGTATGGGGTTTTATTGATAATATGTGGCCTGAATTTATGCCGGATTATGGTACTACGTACCCTGAGAATTTTGCGATGCCTGCCTTTGGCAATGCAGCCGGCAAATTCTTTCTGCAACAATCCAGCTGGCCATATAATACCGGCAATAAGGAG
>QMPN01000047.1 GCA_003648575.1 Bacteroidota bacterium | reverse complement strand
TTTATCCTCATGGCAGTTCCAACAGAAAGGGAAGACGATACCGCTGATATCATCCGAAAGATCTCTCATGTAACGCCCAAGTATATCGGAGGGGTTTTTACCGTTGTGCTCATTCTCACCGTACTAAATTCAGTAGGTTTGTGGATCGTCGGTGTTAAATATGCCATACTATTTGGGATCATCTCTGCCCTTTTCAACCTGATCCCATATTTTGGCACATGGATAGGGGCCAGTATCCCTTTCACCTTTGCCTTGCTAACAGGAGAAACACCCCACCTGGCTTTTGGTGTTATTATATTGTTCGTGATCATACAGTTTACCGAGAATAACATCCTGACACCGAATATTACCGGCAGCTATGTAAATCTGAACCCCTTTATTACCATACTGCTGATCATTATTGGCGGAACAGTATGGGGCATTGTCGGAATGTTCGTTGTTGTGCCGATTGCAGCCATGCTCAAGATCATTTTCGACCATTCGAAAAGCATGAAATCCGTTGGATACCTGATAGGCGCAGACATGGAGAACCGAAAAAAGGCAATCTGGCGGCAAAAACTCATCATAAAAAGCAAAAGAACGATATACAGGCGCTAGAGTCCTTGCCGAATAGATTATCTTTGGAGCATGCAAAAACATCCGAGTAGCACTTCCGGCAATACATTCAAGATCACTGCTAAAACAATTCTGGGCCTTGAAGAAGCCCTGGCAGAGGAGATACGTAAGCTAGGTGGCACCGATGTTGAAGTGATATATCGTGGTGTTCAATTTTCGGCTACAAAAGAAATTATGTATGCCTGCAATTATCAGTGCAGGACCGCCTTGCGCTTTCTAAAGCCTGAGTGGGAGTTCCCCTGTGCTGATGATACAGAACTTTACAATCAATGCAAGAAGCTGCCATGGGACGAAATAATGGGGCTCGATAACACATTCGCTATCGACGGGGCGGTATTTAACTCCGGCATCACCCATTCCATGTATGCAGCCCTGAAAACAAAAGATGCCATTGCAGACTTTTTCAGGGAGAAGTTTGGAAGGCGACCATCCGTAGACACCGAAAATCCTGATGTACGCATCAATGTGCATATCAACCGTAATCACTGTACAATCTCTCTCGACAGTTCCGCCTCGTCCCTGCACCTCAGGGGATATAAAGTGGCTGCAGGTACTGCTCCGCTCAGCGAAGTGCTGGCTTCAGGACTGATCATACTCAGCGGATGGGATAAGGAGACAACTTTTGTGGATCCCATGTGTGGCTCGGGCACTTTTCTGACCGAGGCAGCCATGATAGCCGGCAACATCCCGGCAGGATATTACCGTAATGGCTTTGGCTTTGAAAAGTGGAAGGATTTTGATCCTGCATTATGGGAGACTATAAAAGAAAAAGCCGAAAAAGAGATCATTGAGCCTGATGTCAAGATCATTGGCGGCGATACGTCATCACTGGCTATGCGTGCGACCAGGAAAAATATCAGCAGTGCCGGCCTGGAAAAATTTATCAGCCTTACCCCTATTGCATTCGAGAAACTCAAGCGCCCACCCGGCAAAGTACATATGCTCCTTAACCCACCCTACGGGGAGAGGCTCAAATCAGAAGACATTATTGGCCTCTATAAAATGATTGGTGATACGCTGAAGCAAAACTATAAAGATTCAGAAGCCTGGATAATCGGTGGCGACCTGAAGGCCATGAAATTTATAGGCCTGCGCCCATCGAGAAAAATCATAGTCTTTAATGGTCCCATCGAATGTCGCTTCATGAAGTTTGAATTATACGAGGGAAGCCGGAAAACAAAATCGAATATTAAAGGATAATAATAAGGTACCACGTATTACGTAGCAGGTATTACGAAATAGAAAAACATCGTAATACGTAATACATAGTACGTAATACTTTTCATTAAATTTGCACTCCATTTACCATAAGCAATAATGAAACAGATTAAAAAAATAGCCGTTCTTACTTCGGGTGGTGATTCCCCGGGCATGAATGCAGCCATACGTGCTGTTGTGCGTACCGGAATCAATGAGGGTTTTGAGATGGTGGGCTCACTGAGGGGATACCATGGACTGATCAGTGGTGATATCGTGCCCTTGCACAGTCGTTCCGTTTCCAATATCATCCAGCGTGGCGGCACCATATTGAAATCCGCGCGCTGTAAAGCATTCTACGAAAAAGAAGGAAGGGAAAAAGCCCATTATAAAATGCAGGCCATGGGCATCGATGCCCTGGTGGTGATCGGAGGCGATGGTACCTTTACCGGGGCCAGGCTCTTTGGAAAAGAGTATGGTGTGCCCATCGTAGGATTGCCCGGAACCATCGATAACGACCTCTATGGAACAGATTATACGATCGGATACGATACTGCCATCAACACTGTAGTGGAAGCAGTTGATAAGCTCCGTGATACCGCTTCCTCACATGACCGCCTCTTCATTATCGAAGTAATGGGTCGTGATGCCGGGTATATCGCACTAACCAGTGGCATCGCCACAGGCGCAGAAATGATCCTGGTTCCGGAAAGCCCCACCTATATCGACGAGATGGTGTATGTGCTGGAAAAGGACTGGAAAAAGAATAAAACTTCAGGGATCATAATCGTTTCCGAAGGCGACGACTCCGGGGGTGCCCTGGAGGTGGAAAAGGAGATCAACAATCGTTTTCCCGAATTTGAGACCAGGGTGTCGATCCTGGGACATATTCAGCGTGGTGGATCACCCACTGCCATGGACCGTGTGCTGGCCAGCCGGCTGGGGAATGCTGCTATCATGACCCTCAAAGACGGTGTTAGCGGAGTGATGGTGGGTATGGTAGATAATGAGATCGATCTCACTTCTTTCGAAAAGTCTATCAAGCATCATCAGCAAATCAACCTCGACTTGCTTGATATTGCACGCGTACTCGCCATTTAAGCTGCATTTTTCTTACTTTTATTGGCATGGAAAGAAAAACCCTTTTCGTGGATGTTATGCTGCCACTTCCTGTGAAGGGATTGTTTACCTATAGGGTTCCGTTCGAAAGCAATGACCATGTCTTTCCAGGCCAACGTGTTGCCGTACAATTCGGCCGTAAAAAATTATATACTGCCCTTGTCCGGCGGGTACACGAACGGGTCCCGGAAGGCTATACACCCAAATACATATTATCGATCCTCGACGAGCAGGCTATCGTAAATGATGTACAATACACCTTCTGGGACTGGATGTCGGGCTACTATATGTGTCATCCCGGCGAAATAATGAATGCCGCACTGCCGTCGGCCTTCAAACTAGCCAGCGAGTCGAAGCTCCGTCTGCACCCAGGCTTCCGGGTCGGAGATGCCGACTTGAATGAAAAAGAGGCTCTGGTGGCAGAAGCACTTACCAACAGGAGTACCTTATCCATCAAAGAGGCCTCAGATCTCACCGACCGCTTGAAGGTATTGCCCCTGGTCAACACACTCATCGAGAAGCAGGTAGTCATCCTGGAAGAAGAGATGAAAGACCAGTACAAACCACGGCGTGAAGAATATGTGCAGCTTGCCGGCGAATACCAGCAGGAAGAGGCCATCAGGGAAGTCTTCGACAAGCTCGAGAAACGGGCTTTCAAGCAGCTGCAGATACTGCTTGCCTATATCAACATTTCGCAGGATGAAGATGGCTATCCGGAGGTTAGCAAGGCAGCACTGCTAAAAATGGCTGATGCCAATCAGGCCCAGCTCAAAGAGCTTGTTAAGAAGGGCATTTTCAACATCAGTGAAAAGACTGTGAGCAGGCTCATTGAAAAAGAATCCTCTGAAAAGCCCGCTAACATCGTATTTAATGAGCACCAGCAAAAGGCTCTTGATCAGATAAAAAATGATTTCCGGGAAAAAGAGGTTTGTTTGTTGCATGGCGTGACATCCAGCGGTAAGACAGAGATCTATATCAACCTGATAGATGAGGCCCTCAGGCAGGGCAAGCAGGTGTTGTATCTCCTACCGGAGATAGCGCTGACAACACAGATCATAAACAGGCTTCAAAAATTCTTCGGTAAACAGGTTGGGGTATATCACTCCCGCTATAACGAACGGGAAAGGGTGGAGATCTGGAACAAGGTACTTGCCGATGAGCCGGAAAAGCAATACAACATTATCCTCGGAGCCCGCTCTTCCATCTTCCTGCCTTTCAGTAGGCTGGGACTGGTAATCGTTGATGAGGAACATGACCAGAGCTATAAGCAGTACGACCCGGCACCGCGCTATCATGCCCGTGATGCGGCCATATACCTGGCCAGCCTGCACAAAGCTAAAACCTTGCTGGGAACGGCCACGCCATCCTTCGAAAGCTACTATAATTCATCCGGCGGGAAGTACAGCCTGGTTGAATTGAATCACCGTTACCGCGGTATCCATATGCCGGAGATCATCATAGCCGACTTCAGGAAAGAACCCAGGAAAAAAGATTCGGAATCCCACTTCACTACACCGCTGCTCGACCATATCGAGGAGGCATTGAAAAACAAAGAACAGGTGATCCTCTTCCAGAATCGCAGGGGATTTTCACCGAGGCTGGAATGTGAGGTCTGCTCATGGATACCCATGTGTATCCGTTGCGACATCTCACTGACATATCACAAAAAGTCAGATCACCTGAGGTGTCATTACTGCGGCTACCACACCCAGGTGCCGGCCGAGTGCGATCATTGCGGCAGCAGCAGGGTGCTGATGCGGGGCTTTGGCACAGAAAAGGTAGAAGAGGAGCTGTCACTGATCTTCCCTGATGCCAGCATCCGCCGTATGGACCTGGATACCACCCGCAGCAAGCATGGCCACCAGAAGATTATCAATGCATTCGAAAAAAAGGAGATCGATGTGCTGGTCGGAACACAAATGGTGACCAAAGGCTTAGACTTCGACCATGTAAGTATTGTGGGTATCATGAATGCTGACAATATGCTCAACTTTCCCGATTTCCGGTCTTTCGAACGCAGCTTCCAGATGATGTCGCAGGTGGCAGGCCGTGCTGGAAGGAAAAATAAGCGGGGAAAGGTTATTATCCAAACCTACAACCCCAAACATGAGGTGATCTTAGATGTGGTCGAGGGCAAGTTTAAGGAGCTCTATGCCAGACAGATGTCGGAGCGGAACAGTTTTCACTACCCACCCTATTACAGATTGATACAGGTACGTGTTCTGAATAAAGATTATCGTGTGCTAAATGAAGCTGCAAAGGTGCTTGCCGTGCAGTTACGAAGCATCTTTCCCGGCAAGGTACTCGGCCCTGAATATCCACTGGTATCACGCATCAAAAACCAGTACATAAAACAGATACTTATCAAAGCCAGCCGCACAGAATCAGTGGGTGCTTTGAAAAAAGAGCTACAGCTGCATCTTGATGATTTTACCTCTTTGAAAGCGTTTAAAAGTGTACGTGTACGTATTGATGTAGACCCCCGATAGAAGTCTGAAGTCTGAACTTTGAAGTTATTTTCGTCCGCCACCGGGCCTTTTGCCGGAGCCGCCACCCATCTTCTGCATTACCTCAGGATGTTCCTTCATATATTTCATCCGTTCTTCCTGGGTCATGTTCATGAGCATCTCACGGAGCTCTTCCTGGGTCATTTCCTCTTTCTTCGGGGCTTTTCCTTTATCCTTCTGATCAAGCCTTTTGCAATGGTTGACGATTGCAGTATCCAGCGGTGTAACATCATATTCTATTACTCCTTCAGGCGGTACAAGGTAAACATCATCACCTTTTTCCAGACCGGCACGAATGATGATCTCATTCTCATTGGATTTGCCCAGGATCACCTGTTGCTTATCCCATCCTTTATAAACATAGGATAAGCTGTCGTTGCTGTGAATACATTCAATAGGAATAAATAGCACGCTGTCAATTATATTCGTAATGATCATATTCTTGGTGGTCATGGCAGGGCGAAGGATGGAATCTGATTCAGTCACTTCTATGATCACCTCAAAAACTTTAGCATTTGAGTTCCTCAACTGTTCACCGATATTGGCTACTTCTGAAACCTCGCCACTATATTCTTTGTCAGGGAAAGCATCTACACCGATTTTCACCGCTTGGCCTACTTTCACTTTGCTAATGTCGATCTCGTTCACGTAGGTCCTCGATTTCATCTCTGTCAGATCAGGGAGCTCCGCCACAATAGGGTCCCAGGCACCTACATTGGCACCTATACCCATCTTTTGTCCGTTCCAGTCGCGGCGATAGATCACCATCCCTCCCTTGGGAGCATAAATGGTGAACTGATCCAGCAGGTTAACCATTTCCTGGTACTCATTCTTGGCTTTCCTGAGCTTGGTGTTCACCTCAGCCATATTGGCCCTTGCCTTCTCAAGTTTCAGGTCATAGTTTTCTTCTGCCTGCTCATATGCACGCTGTGCCTTATCAAGATCGATCTTGGCCTGACGCTGTGTGGCAGGAGGTTCATAGATCGATTGGTCAACAGTGATCTGTCGTTCTTCGAGATTGTACACCAGGTTCACCAGTTCATCCCGTGCATTTCTCAGATCCATGGTTGTATCGAGCTGATTCTGGGTAAATTGTGTTTGCAGGGTCTCGAGATCGAGTTCCCTGTCTTTCAGGCGGCCGGTAAGCTCAGACCTGTCGAGGGTAGCTACATAATCCCCTGAATCTATCACGGTACCATCAGGAATAATATCCTCGATCTTCATGTTCCAGATCCTGAAATTCCTGACACCCATTGGTCCCATGATCTTTTCAGAGTTTTTGGCTTCCAATTCCCCTGATGTGGACACCTGGATCTCAAACGTTCCTGATTTCACCTGGATTTCGATGGTTTCTACTGTGGATTTACTCGATCCAGAAAATACATAAAGCAGTATCAGAACAAGTGCGATTACTGCAGCGGCAATATATATCCGGTATTTTTTCATGATTTAATTGGTTATTTATTCGTCATTTCTTCAATGATCTTTTCAACACTGATGCCTTCAGCCTCAGCTTTATAATTTCTTACAATGCGATGTCTGAGTACTGATACAGCGACGGCATTCACATCTTCGATATCGGGTGAATATTTCCCGTGTATGGCTGCATGGCACTTTGCACCCAGGATCATGTATTGTGATGCCCTCGGCCCTGCGCCCCAGTTCAGGTAATCATTCGCCATGGGGTGGGCCATTTTCGTCGCAGGCCTTGTCATGGATGCCAGTTTAACGGCATATTCATAAACATTATCTGCCAGGGGGATCTTCCTTACCAGGTCCTGGAAAAAGGTGATCTCCTCCGCAGTCAACACCATCGTCGGCTCATCCATCTCTTTGAACGTGGTATTTTTTACCACATCCACCTCTTCCTCGAAGGAGGGATAATCAAGCCAGATGTTAAACATGAATCTGTCGAGCTGTGCTTCCGGTAAAGGGTATGTGCCCTCCTGCTCGATCGGGTTCTGTGTTGCCAACACAAAAAATGGTTCACTCAGCTTATAGTTTTTCCCGGCTACGGTGATAGCCTTTTCCTGCATGGCTTCCAGCAGGGCAGCCTGTGTTTTGGGAGGAGTTCTGTTGATCTCATCTGCCAGGATTATATTTGCAAATACAGGTCCCTGCACAAATCTGAAAGCCCTGTTCTCATCCAGGATCTCAGTCCCGATAATATCGGAGGGCATCAGGTCGGGGGTAAACTGTATCCTGTTATAGCTTAATCCAAGTGCTTTGGAGATGGTATTTACAAGCAATGTCTTGGCCAGGCCGGGAACACCCACCAGGAGTGCATGCCCGCGGCTGAAGATAGAGATGATCACTTTCTCGATCACGTCATCCTGTCCAACGATCACCTTGCCGATCTCTGCTTTCAGCACGCCATATTTCTCAACAAGGGCATCTACCGCCTCGACATCTGATTTATACAGGTCTTTCATATTTTCTTTAAAATTTTTCAGGCTATTGATCAATCGCGGAAAACCAGTCAAACTCAAATTCGCATTGCCTGAACTTATCAGTGATCTTAATGTAGGTCTTCTGTGCTTTTTTTGCGATCCACTCCTGGAAGGCTTCCGCTTTTTTCTCTTCAAGGGCCCATTGCTGAATCAGGTCATAATCTTCCTGCATATTAGCCCGGTGAGGCAGGGTCCTTGTCTTCAGGTATAGCAGGCGGTATGCCTGTCTGCCATCTTCCGCCTCCATGATAACCGGTTTAGACACCTCTCCTTCCTGCAACTTATCAATCACGAAAGATACCTGAGGATCAAGCTGTGACATTTCAAAATTTGAGGTACCTGTCATGGGATTTATCAGCAATCCGCCACTGTTTTTGTTATCTGCATCGGAATACTCCAGTACGGCCTCCTCAAAGCTCAGTGAGTCGATCTTGACCAGATTGGATACTGTATCCAGGTAAGCTTTAGCCATGGCAAGGTCGATGGGTGATACCTTGGTTTTCAGCAGGATATGCCTTACATTCACATATTCACCTTTTCTTTCGATCAGCTGGATAATATGAAAACCTGCCTGAGTCTCCACGATTTCCGACACTTCATCTCCTTCCAGTTTAAAAGCAATGGCTTCAAATTCCTTATACAGTTCTCCCCTGCCATAAAATCCCAGTTCACCGCCCTTCTTGGCTGAGCCCGGGTCCTCGGAATAAAGGATGGCCAGGGTGGCAAAGCTTTCTCCCGCTATCACACGCTCGCGTAAGCCGCGTAGCCTATCTTTGATGGCCAGCTTCTGTTCCAGGCTGATTGGCGGAGTGCGGACAATCTCAGAAATCTCCACAGTTGAGTTCACCAACGGAATACTGTCGGTGGGGATACCCCTGAAAAATGATTTTACCTCCGATGGGGTTACAGTAACATCCAACACAATGGTGCTTTGTGCCTGCTCCACCTTGAGTTGATTTTCTATATCACTACGGAACTCATCTTTGAACTCCTCAATGGATTTCCCATAATACTCTTCGAAGCGCTCGCGCGATCCCAGCTGTGAAATGAAATAACGCAGCCGCTGATCCATTGTCTGCTCAATCTGTAGGTCAGAAATCACAATGGAATCGACCTCCGCCTGGTTGAGGAGCAATTTCTGAAATAGCAAGCTCTCCAGCATCTGGCAACGTACAGAGCTTCCACCGCCGATAATACCGCTTTGCATACGATACTGGTAATACTGGTTCTCGATATCTGATTCGAGGATAATATTTTTCCCAACGACCGCAACGACCTGGTCGATAACAACCTCTTCTTGCGCAAAAATAAATAGCGGCAACGCCAGGATGAACAGGGCGATGAGCAGGGTACGGGTTTTCATATATTTACTTCTTGTATTCTATAAACAATTATAGAAAGTGATTATTGTCTTATTAAAAAATCTCAACCTGATTATGTTCAATTGCATCCTGTAAAACAGTTTGCCGCATATTCCTGATCAGGTCCTTTTTCCTCTTGTTCAAAATGATCTTTTTGACCACCTCTTCAACAAATTGTACCGGGGGCACACTGTCGACCGGCTTATAGTCGCGCACATATACCATGTAGATAAATACTGAATCCTTCACTTCAAGATAGCGACGGTTTGCATTAAAATCGCGATAATCATACGATTCGACCGGCAGAATCTCCGTCACCTCATCCAGCTCAAGCCAATGGTCATCCATAATGCTGAACGACACAGCATACTTGCTGCTATACAATGCCAATGAGTCCATTTCCTCAGGAACTTCCGAGCGGACATATTGTCTAAACTTCCTGATCGCCGGCGAATCCTGATGCAATACGAGGTATTGCAAGTCCAGGATATCTTCTCTCAACTTGAAGTTTTTTTTCTGGCGGTCATAGTATTCAAGGATGGCCTCCATGGAGATATTCGTGTCCAGTTCCTGCCTGACCAGCATCTTCTCATATTCGAAGATGATCAGGCTGTTCCTGTATTCCTCTAGCCTGTTAGAAAAATCCTGGTACTCCTCAGGCAGGTTCTCTTCAGCTTTCCGCACGATCAGTTCCTTGTCGACCCAGTTTTGTATAAAGGCTCTCACGGCGGTGAGGCTGTCACGTGCTGAAGCACCCTGAGGGATCACTCCTTCCAGATCGGAAGCATAGAGGTATTTATCATAAACCCGCACCAGTACTTCCCCGGAGCCGGAGGTCCCGGCAGGTGTACAGGCGAGCATCCACACTGTCATAAAAAGGACAGCGAGGCCACTGATGTTTTTGTTAATCAATATCGTCGAGCACCTCTTCATGCACAGTTAAGGTGTATTTTTCTTTCAGGGCACGGATCCATTGTTCTTCAAGATAATTCTGATAATCCGAGGTCACCATGCCTCTGCCTTCATCCAGTGACTTGACTTCAGGCCCCCTGACGTCGTTTATACGGGCAAAAACAATAGAGTTCTCGTCATGTGAGCGGCCATCATAGAGCTCATTGAAATCATGCAATGGGTAATTTTCCGTCATTCCTTTCTTCCAATCGATCACTTCTACAAAGCCATTATCATTCTTGGAGAACAGTCCGCTGATAACGAAAATTCCATTCATGGTATCCAGGCCGATGTCCTGCAGGCTTTTATTACCGGCCTTATCGATCATCGCCCTGATCTCTTCCTCAACGGCAGGATCATTCACGATAACGATATCAGCATCCAGCCTTTCAGCCCACATGTATTTTTCATTATTGGCTTCATAGAAATTTTTAAGTCCTGTAGTATCCCTGACAGCTTTGCTCCACACCTTCTCATCGGTAAGGTTAAAGAGCAGTATGCCATCACGGTATTCCTGCATCAGCATCCGGAACTCAGGATGTTTCTCTTCCAGGGTAGCATCTTTCAGGGCAATGCACTTATCATTCTTATAATCCTTGTATTGATTGTAGAAAAAGATTTCCAGGCTGGTATTTCCCCGCCTGCTCTGCAGTGGTGCCAGGTAAGATGCAAAATCATATTGAGTATATTTTTTACCTCCCAGGGTAAATATCTTCTTATGCATACCTTCCACCTTATCGGCACTCCACTCACGATTATAAAAAGATGAGTCGATGGCAAGCAGTAAGGCCTGGAGGTTTTCCGGATGCTCTTCGAACTTGTTCTCCGACTGTATCCGTTTGATCACGCTTTCCTTGCTTTTCTGAGCACGCGAATCTCTGGTCATCCTTCTGTTCAGTTCATTTAGCTCGCTGGCATAATCCCCCGGGCGATCCCGTTGGATCAGTTTTAGAATATGCCATCCGAAAGATGTAAGTACAGGCAGTGAAATGTCACCGGTGTCCTGCAGTTCTTCCACGGCTTCGATAAATTCAGGTACCATACGGTTACAACCAAAAGCCGGGAGCACTCCGCCTTTTTCCTTCGACCCACGGTCATCGGAAAACTGTAGTACCATCTGCTCAAATTTATGACCCTCCATAATGCGATTGTACAGCTGCAGTGTTTCTTGTTCCAGCCTTACTGAATCAGCTTTCCCGGCATTCTTGGGCATCGCCTTGTAGAGATGGGCAACAGTAGCCTTTCCCAGGGCGGGTTGTTTATTGGAGACTTTGATGATATGATAACCAAAAGAGGTCCTTATTGGCATTGATACCTCGCCCACCGGGGTACTGTATGCGGCGGTTTCGAAAGGATACACCATGTCAAAGACTGTAAAGTAACCCAGGTCACCACCATTGCCTTTGCGTATCTGTCCCTGTGCTTCGCGATCGCGGGCAGAAGGATCTTCTGAAACTTCAGCAGCAACTTTTGCAAAGTCTTCACCATTGATGAGCCTTTCCCTTACTGTCATTATTTTTTTATACGCCAGGGCTGTGTCTTCCGGCAGGGCATTTTCTTCAACCTTGATCAGGATATGGCTTGCCCTGACATCAATCATCAGTCGTTCATAGGCTTCCTGGAGCAATTCATCGCTCACTTCCTGGTCGTTGAAGTATGGCTCAGCCAACTGTTGGCGGTATCCTGCCAGCTCCTCTACAAAGCCTGCGGCGGTGTCCATACCAAGATCGCGGGCCTCTTTCACCTTCAGGCGGAAGTTGACATACAAATCCAGATAGTCATTCATGGATTTTTTATCTGAAAGGTCTGTATCAACATTATTTTTGCTGTAGACATTCAGGAATTCGGAGACTGTGATCTCTTCATCATCTATGGTAATCAACACGCGTGTGTCTTCTTTCTGTGCATATACTGATGCCGTTATGAACATCACAAGGATCAATACCCAAATCTTCATTGCTACTCTTTTCATCTTTTGATACTTTGAATATTTTATGGTTTAACTTATCTGCTATAGTTTGGTGCTTCTTTGGTAATGGTAATGTCGTGCGGGTGGCTTTCAATAGCACCGGCAGCTGTGATCCTGAGGAAGCGGGCCTTCCACAGGTCATCGATGTTTGATGCTCCTGCATATCCCATACCGGCACGCAGGCCACCCACCATCTGATGGATCACTTCTGTGAGCAAGCCTTTATAAGGAACACGTCCAACAATACCTTCGGGAACCAGTTTTTTGATATCTTCTTCCACATCCTGGAAATAACGGTCTTTAGACCCTTTTTCCATGGATTCCATTGAACCCATGCCACGGTAGGTTTTAAATTTACGGCTTTCGTAGATGATGGTCTCACCCGGTGACTCATCCACACCTGCAAAAAGTGATCCTGCCATGATAGTGCTTGCTCCGGCAACGAGGGCTTTAACGATATCTCCTGTATAGCGGATACCACCATCGGCGATCACCGGGATGCCACTTCCTTTCAGCGCCTGGGCCACATTATACACAGCACTCAGCTGTGGTACGCCAATGCCTGCAATGATGCGGGTAGTACATATTGAACCCGGTCCTATCCCTACTTTTACAGCATCAACGCCTGCATCTTTCAGGGCGAGGGCAGCCTCAGCAGTTGCCACATTCCCAACCACCAGGTCGATTCCTTTGAATTTCGATTTTACCAGTTTGGCCATATTAAGTACGCCAATATGATGTCCGTGGGCAGTATCGATCACGACCGCATCCACACCGGCATCTACTAATGCAGCAACGCGATCTGGGGTGTCTTGGGTGATACCAACAGCCGCAGCAGCGCGAAGCCGACCCCTGTCATCTTTATAAGCATTCGGTTTAGATTTGATCTTGATCACATCTTTGTAGGTGATCAGCCCAACCAGCCTGTTGCTCTTGTCAACAACAGGGAGTTTCTCTATTCTGTGCTCCTGTAAAATGTCGGCAGCTTTCTCAAAGTCGATGAACTCCGTAACCGTAATAAGATTTTCGCTGGTCATAAGTTCCACGATCGGACGATCGGGATTATTCTCGAATCGCAGGTCACGGTTGGTTACGATACCCACCAGCTCCTTTTTATTATTTACCACAGGAATGCCACCGATACTATATTCTTGCATGATATGACGGGCATCTTTAACAAGGCCATCCTCTTTCAGGGTGATCGGATCGAGGATCATGCCGTTTTCTGCTCTTTTTACCTTCCTCACCTCATTGGCCTGGTCTTCAATACTCATATTTTTATGTAAGACTCCGATCCCTCCTTCCTGGGCAATGGCAATGGCCATTTTTGCCTCTGTAACGGTATCCATTGCTGCCGAAACGATGGGTATGTTCAGTTGTATATTCCTTGAAAAATATGTAGTAATGTCCACATCCCTTGGGAGTACGGTTGAATGTGCGGGAAGTACCAGCACATCATCATAGGTCAGGCCTTCACCGGCGAACTTGTCAAAATCTTGAACCATGGTATGAGTTTTTGACCTGCAAAGGTATTAAAAAATGCCATACTCATTATTAATAAATGTTAATGATAATAAGGAATAAGTCGGGAATTCGGAGATCGGAGTTTGGAGTGTCCGGGGAAAATTAGATTGAATTGATGAAAGGCCCGGTGGTGTTCACTTTTGCTGACATTTGAGTAAAGGAGGGCTTGGGAAAACATTCTAGGCAGGAGGCCCCTCGTCTATGTTATTCCCTTTGGTCATGAGCTCCCTTCGGTCGGTTCGCTCGGGGTGACAGATCATTAATTTACTAACTTGGAGTTCAGAGTTTGGAGTTTATTCAGATTTAGCGGATCAGAACAAAGGAAGTCTTGAGGGTATCTGTTTTCCCATTGGCGGAGCGGTAATTCAGGACACAAACATAAACCCCTGCCGGGGCATCTCCACCCTTAAAGGTACCATCCCATCCCTGTCCGAAATCATCGCTGAAAAAGATCAGCTCACCCCAGCGGTTATACACCTCCAGCCGGTAATCACTGAAATCGGCAAAATTACCCACAGGCTTGAATACAGGATTTTGCCCACCGGGCCGGAAGGCATTTGGCAGGTAGAGGTTTGGCGTATATTCAAAAAATATCTCGTTAGACCAGCTGGTCATACTTGCATTATCATCATTTTGAGCCCTGACAATATATCTGACAAGACTGAAGTCTCCCGGCACAGATAAAATATCATCCTCATAAGTGTGTGTACTCCCATCCAGCAATGCAATAGCTTCGAGGTTTCCATCGTCATTTACGGCACGATACAGCTCATAAGCATTTACCACATCAGGCCAGCCTTCGAAGGCATTCCAATCGAGTGTATTTACCTGCCCTGACTGTTCTCCTTCCAGGAAGATGGTGCGCATGTGATCGGATTCCAGGACTTCATTCCCGCAGCTGTCGGTAATGGATGTGTAGTAATAATAACTCATGCTGTTGACATCAGCCGTCAGGTCATCGTAATAGGCTACCGCCTGACCCTGCAATGGCATCTCATCAAGAAGCTCCCAGGGGCCGGAGGAACTCTCTGAGCGATAGATGTTTACATATGGAACGCTAGATTGTGTATCCGGCAGTAAAACAAGGCTTGCAAACTCACTGTT
>QMPN01000046.1 GCA_003648575.1 Bacteroidota bacterium | reverse complement strand
GACGAAGGCAGCTATAAAACCATTGGCTGTTCATTTGAATTCGGCGCCCTCGTTGACGGTACGCACCCCTCCACCAAGGCAAAACTTATGTATGAATACCTAAACTTTTTTGGAGATATTGTTACGTCAGTACCGGATGATCACATCCCGGATGCAACAGCATCCATCGATAATATGTACCCCAATCCCTTTAATGATCATACAACGATCAGCTTCAGCATAGCTGAGGATATGGATGTAGCAATTGATATATACAGCATCGATGGCAGGAAGGTGGCTTCGCTGGTTGACCGTAACATGAAAGCCGGTGAGCACAGCATGAACTGGGACGGAACTGATCTGAATGGGAATGCCATGAACAAGGGTATTTACTTATGTACCCTGAGAACCAATTCAGTAATTACCACTAAAAAGCTTATTCGCTACTAAAATATATGCTGGTCTTTTAGTATTTTGTAGCATTTTAGAAATATTGACATTTAAACCATAAACAAAACCAACAATGAAAACAGCAACGTTTGTAAGGTCATTCTCAGCTTTGCTTTTTGTGTGTTTACTTTTTGCTTTCAATGGTAAAGCGCAAAAAATCAATTATCCTGATAGCTGGTCGCATCAGGGATTTAACCTGACATCAAGCGAAAATACAGGCGTACGTCTGATCCATTCAGTGAATGATTTCAGTTTCAGTACGGCCACCATAAATGGTGAGGAAATGACGCTTGTGCATATGCCCGGGAACATACTTCCTAATGAAGAAGGCGCCCCGAACCTGCCCGGGGAAGGCAGATATATAGCCATTCCCAATGGTGCAACAGCAAGTCTGAAGATCACCAATATGCGGGTAGAGACATTTTATGATGTCGATATCGCTCCATCACCCCGCATCCCTTTCGAAAATGATAACAGCCCGGTACATTACGAGAAGAATATGCAGGTGTACAGTCAAAATGCCTTTTATCCTGCAGAACCTATTAAGTTATCGGAGCCTTCAAAAATTCGTGGCCTTGATGTGGTCATGCTTGGGATCACCCCCTTCCAGTACAATCCTGTTAGCAAGGAGCTAAAAGTTTTGCGCGACATTGAAGTTGAGATCTCCTTCGTAGGAGGTGACGGCAACTTTGGGGATACCCGATACCGCAGCAGGTGGTGGGATCCTATCCTGGCCGATGCAGTCATGAATTTTGAAGCACTGCCTGTCGTCGATCATAACCGAATATATGGCAACAACAAGGGCGGTGACGGATGTGAATACCTGATCATCACCCCCGATGGATCCGATTATGTATACTGGGCTGATTCCATTGCCATGTTCAGGAACAAGCAAGGGATACTTACGCAAGTGGTTACATTAACAGAAGTTGGTGGGAACACAACCTCCGACATCGAGTCTTTTGTGAACAATGCCTATACCAACTGGACCATTCCGCCATCAGCGGTATTGCTGCTGGGTGACTTTGGAACCGACATCAACAAGAATGTGATCTCCCCCATCTATAACAGCTACTGCGCCTCTGATAATATTTATGCCGATGTAGACAATGACCACCTGCCGGAGATGGCATTTGCACGTATAACTGCAAATGATTCCAGCCAGCTGGCTACTATGGTTACAAAGTTCATCGAGTATGAAACCAATCCGCCAACAAACCCGGATTTTTACGACAACCCCATCACTGCCATTGGCTGGCAAACTGAACGCTGGTTCCAGATATGTGGAGAAGCTGTTGGAGGATATTGGAAAAATGAGCTTGGCAAAAACACAGTCCGTATCAACGACATTTATTCCGGATCGCCAGGAAGCGTATGGTCAACAGCAACCAACACCTCCACGGTAGTTGATTACTTCGGGCCAAACGGTCTCGGATATATTCCTTCAGAGCCGAGTATTCTTGGCGGCTGGACGGGAGGGAATTCCACTGCCATCAACAACACCATCAACAACGGTTGCTTTATCATGCTGCATAGAGATCATGGCAGTACTACTGGATGGGGAGAGCCATCATATAACACATCCAGCATTAACGGATTGACGAATACAGAGCTCACCTTTGTTATGTCTATTAACTGTCTGACAGGAAAATACAATATGTCGGGCGAATGTTTTGCTGAAAAATTCCATCGATATACCTATAATGATGAAAATTCAGGTGCACTAGGTATTACAGCAGCATCAGAGATATCATACTCATTTGTGAACGACACCTATGTGTGGGGATTTATCGATAATATGTGGCCTGAATTCATGCCTGATTATGGTACTACATATCCGCAGGATTATGTAATGCCGGCCTTTGGAAATGCAGCAGGAAAGATCTTTCTTGAGCAGTCGAACTGGCCATATAATACCGGTAATAAGCAGGTAACCTATCACCTGTTCCATCACCACGGAGGGGCTTTCCTCACCCTGTATTATGAGGTACCTATGAACCTGACAGTCGTGCATGATGGTGATATCACCTTCGGATCAACTGCCTTTGAAATTACTGCCGATGCAGGATCATTGATCTCCCTTTTCTACAATGGGGATATCCTTGCCACTGCTACGGGTACGGGAACACTTCAATCCATTACGATCCCGGCTATTCCTCTCGGAGAAGAGGTTTCGCTTACTATTACAAAGCAGAACTATTTCCGCTATGAGCAGCTTTTACCTGTGCTTGACCCATTGACCTCCAATTTCATGGCCGACCTGACTACAGGCTGCCAGGGTGAAGCCATTAACTTTACTGATTTAAGCGTGGGAGACCCCATCTCGTGGCTGTGGACTTTCGAAGGCGGCAGCCCGGCAACATCTACCGACCAACATCCGCAGGGTATCATTTATAGTGGCCTGGGTGACTTCGATGTAAGTCTGGAAGTAAGCAGTACCACGGGTACCGCTACATATACCAACACGGATTATATCTCTATCGTTGATAACATTGTAGTGACTGCATCCATCACAGCCTCCACTGAACATATTTGCCAGGGTGATGAGGTTACATTTGACCTGCTTGAAACCAACGGTGGACTGAACCCTGTTTACCAATGGAAACTTAATGGGGCAAATGTTGGTGACGGAAGCACAACTTTCGTTACGAGCAGCCTCGAAAATAATGACCAGGTTGAATGTGAAGTAACCTCATCATATAGTTGTGCAGCCGTAAACCCGCTGATGTCTAATCCTGTTATTATGACTGTCGACGGTGTGCTCCCGGTTACGCTGACCATAAATTGTGATACCAACGTGATTTGCGAAGGCGAACAGGTAATCTTTGATGCCTTCCCGGTAAATGGTGGAGACGATCCACAATACCAATGGATGCTTAATGGGGAAAACTGTGGAACCAACGATCCATATTATATAAGCTCTCTTCTTGAAAATGGAGATATCGTCAGCTGCAAGGTTTACTCAAATGCTCTCTGTATCGTTGGCGACAGTGCAACATCTGACCCAATCACAATGACGGTAATGATTGAGCCGGAACAACTTTCCGCTCCTACAGGGCCAACATATATTGACCTGCATTCAGTACAGACAAGTGATTACGCAACCATTGCAGATCCGGGTGCTACATCCTACGTCTGGTCAGTTAGTCCGGTAATAGCATGGGAAAATATGGAAATTACATTAAATGCCATGACGGTATACTGGGCGGAAGATTATATGGGCGAGGCCATGATCCGTGTTTACGGAGCCAATGACTGTGGTGATGGTGAGATTTCGGATAGCACCGTCGTGATCATCGACAACACAACAGGAATTGACGATGCCGGTTCTGATCTGGGAGTAAGTATATTTCCAAATCCCAATAGCGGAACATTCAAACTGAAGATCTCTGGCGTAGATCAAGAGATTATCAGTTACAGCATCCGGAATAGTATTGGTGAGCAGCTTATTGCTGAAGAGCAGCTGCACCTGAGCGGAACCTATGAAAAAACCATCGACCTGACTGCATTTTCAGAAGGCATCTATTTTCTGATAATTCGTAAGGGCGATACACTTATCACTGAAAAAATTATTCTACAGCAATAAACTATGGTGTATATCTATGAAAATGATTGACTTGCATTTATTTTTGTATGTAACTTTTATATATTTGCACCCGTTGAGTTAATATTCGTAGCAAAATCAAATTAAACAATACAGCAAAAAATGAAAAACTCCATGCTCTTTAAACAAGCAATTACATTGTTTCTTGCCACATTCCTCCTTATCTCTTTCAGCTATGCTGACGAAGTAAGGTATAGTGACAGTTGGTCTAGCCAGGGCTTTACCCTGACCGCTTCCGAGAATTCCAATGTACGTGTAATTCACTCCGTGAACAGTTTCAGTTTCAACCCTGCCAATATTAATGGCGAAGCGATGACGGTGATCAACATGCCGGGCGTTATGCTTCCTAATAATGAGGGGGCTCCTAACCTTCCCGGTGGGGCAAGGTATATTGCCATGCCGGTAGGCGCCACCGCAAAGCTGAATATTATCAGCATGCAGGTTGATACCTATCAGAATATTGACATAGCACCAGCGCCTCGTATTCCTTTCGAAGATGATGACAGCCCATTATTTTATGAAAAGAATATGGCCATCTACAGCCAAAACGCATTTTATCCTGCCGAGCCTGTGATGCTATCAGAGCCTACCTCCATCAGGGGGGTAGATGTTGTAATGCTTGGAGTAACCCCATTCCAGTACAACCCGGTAACCAAAGAGCTGCAAGTTTTTCGCGACATTGAAATAGAAGTTGAGTTTGTTGGTGGCAACGGACAATTTGGTGAAACCAGATACCGCAGCCGCTGGTGGGATCCGATCATGGCCGATGCGATCATGAACTTCGAATCACTGCCAAAGATAGATTACAACTGGATGCATGAAAATGGAAATACCAAAACCGATGGTTGTGAGTACCTGATCATCTGTCCAACAGGAGACGACTTTGTTACCTGGGCAAATACTATTGCTGATTTCAGGAATAAGCAGGGGATCCTTACCGATGTAGTTACAGTGAGTGATGTTGGCGGGAATACAACTTTTGCCATAGAATCATACATTGATGATGCATACAACAACTGGGGAATTCCTCCTTCAGCCGTACTGTTGCTGGGTGACTACGGCTCAAATATGGCATCCAATATTATAGCACCCATCCATAATAGCTATTGTGCTTCTGACAATATTTATGCTGACGTAAACGGCGACAACCTTCCTGAGATCACTTTTGCCCGTATCACTGCAAATAATGCCGATCAGCTGGAAACCATGGTCACCAAATTCATCGACTATGAAACTAACCCGCCTACAAACCCTGACTTTTATAACAACCCTATCACTGCTATTGGCTGGCAAACTGAACGCTGGTTTCAGATCTGTGGTGAGACCGTAGGAGGATTCTGGAAAAATGAAATGGGAAAAGAACCCGTTCGTATCAATGACATTTATTCCGGAAGCCCGGGATCAACATGGTCAACAGCCCAAAATACCGGGACGGTTGTAAACTATTTCGGACCTAACGGACTGGGATATATACCCGCAGCACCAAATGCACTTGGCGGATGGACCGGTGGAAATGCCACAGTGATCAACAACACCATTAACAATGGATCGTTCATCATGCTTCACCGCGACCATGGAAGTACCACAGGTTGGGGCGAGCCTTCTTATAATAGCTCAAATATCAATGGGCTGAACAATGAAGATCTCACCTTTGTGATGTCGATCAACTGCCTAACAGGAAAATACAATATGAGCGGGGAATGCTTTGCTGAAAAATTCCATCGCCATACCAGTGGGGGCGAAAATGCCGGTGCACTGGGAGTTACTGCTGCATCTGAAACATCATATTCCTTTGTAAATGACACCTATGTTTGGGGATTCATCGACAATATGTGGCCTTCTTTCATGCCATTATATGGAACCGAATATCCTCAGAATTTTGCTATGCCGGCTTTCGGTAACTCATCAGGAAAATTTTTCCTGCAACAATCGAACTGGCCATATAACACCGGAAATAAAGTGGTGACATACCACCTGTTCCACCATCATGGCGGTGCCTTCCTGACTCTTTATTATGAGGTACCAACAGACCTGACCGTTCAGCATGAAGCTTATGTCACTTACGGTTCAAATGTTTTTGAGATATCTGCTGATATGGGATCACTGATATCCCTTTTCCGTGATGGTGAGATCCTGGCAACTGCCACCGCCACCGGAAATATGCAGGCAATACCGATACCCTCAACATTGCCAATGGGAGCCGACGTTACCTTGACTATAACCAAGCAAAACTTCTTCCGTTATGAAGAAATTCTTCCTGTGGAAGACGGCCTCACAGCAAATTTTGAAGCCAATATAACTACTACCTGTATCGAAGGCAGTGTTGATTTCACTGACATGACGCAAGGCGATCCTATTTCATGGCTCTGGACATTTGAAGGTGGCGACCCGGCCACATCAAGCGAGCAAAACCCGCAGGGTATCTTTTACGGCACAGCAGGTGCTTTTGACGTGACCCTTGAGGTAACCAGCGCCAACTCTACCAATACTTATACCGATGAAGATTATATCAGAATACTCGACAATGCCGAAGTAACTGCCCTTGTTACTCCTTCCAGTGCAATGATTTGCGCCGGCGAAGAGGTGACCTTTGTAGTAGAACCTGAAAATGGCGGAATAACCCCTGCCTTCCAGTGGAAACTAAATGGTGTTGATGTCGGTGACGGAAGCGACACCTATGTTTCTTCCAGCCTGGTCGACAGTGACATTGTATCATGTGAGCTGACCTCCTCACTGCTCTGTACCGCATCCAATCCGGTTATTTCGAACGAAGTTATTATGACCGTAAATGAGATCGTTCCCGTGGGTGTTGCCATCGAAACAGCCGGCCTCGAGATCTGCGAAGGCAACGAGGTTGAATTTACTGCCATCCCTGAAAACGGCGGCAGTACTCCGGCTTATCAGTGGAAAATCAATGGTAATAACGTCGGAACAAATGATGCTGTATTTGTTTCCAGTACCCTTGTCGACGGCGATATTGTTAGCTGTGAATTAACATCCAATGCCAATTGTATTACAGGTAATCCTGCTTCATCGAATACCCTTGCCATGAGCGTGGTTGGTGAACTGCCTGCAGGGATAAGCATTGAATCTGACCTTGATGATATTTGCGAAGGTGAAGAAGTGATTTTCATAGCAATGCCAGTAAATGGCGGCTCGGAACCGGTATACCAGTGGAAAATCAATGGTGAAAATGCCGGTGATAACAGCAACACATTTAGCACTACTGAGCTGAATAATGATGACGTGGTAAGTTGCGAAATGACTTCCTCATTCACATGTGCGATCAATAACCCTGCTACATCAAATACTGTTAGCATGAGCGTTAATCTTTTGCCTGTTGAAATGACGACCCCTGACGGACCTGCTTTTGTTGATCTTTACGTATCATCAAGCAGCAGTTATACCACAAGCATTGATCCTAATTCAACAACATATACATGGTTTGTCAGCCCCGAAGAGGCATGGCAGGAACTGACTGTCGATATGCATTCTCTGAATATTACCTGGGACGAATCCTATAAAGGACAGGCAAGCATCGAAGTATTCGGAACCAACGACTGTGGCAATGGACCCGTCTCATCAACACTTGAAGTTTCTATCGACAATACTTTTGGCATTGGCGAGAATGAATTGAATGTTGGTGTAGCAGTGTTCCCGAATCCCAACAATGGCACCTTCACCGTGAAGCTTTCTTCTGAAAGCAATGAGACTGTAAAACTCAGCATCAGAAGCATCGTTGGTGAAGTTGTTTACACTGAAGAACAGATCACTGTGAACGGGGAATTTGTAAAAACTATTGACTTAAGCAATTTTGCGGAAGGTATTTACTTCCTCATGTTGGAGAACAACAACAAGGTTCTTACAGAAAAAATTATTATTCAGAAATAAGCTCACCTATAAAGACTTATAAAAACCATTCCCGCTTGGGGATGGTTTTTTTTTATCTTTGTACAGCCAACCCTAGCAATCATTTGGTTGTCTGTTAAAAACAATACAGGCCAGGCATTAACCATACAAGGATATACTTATGAAATCAATACTACATTACAGCATTCTAATTCTGTTTGCATGCATCATTTCATCTGCTGCCGTTGCACAGAAAGAAAAAGACAATAGCATTGAAAAGCTCAATACACGCGTTGATAATAATGGATACTGGAGAAAAATGGCCGAGAAAGGGCTCACCACCCTGAACCCCATGGTTGATGTTCCTCAGGCAAAGTATACCGGATCAGCCATGAAGACCAGGTCTTCTATTACACTTGACTCGCCGGATGTACCTGTTACAACAGAGAATAGTTTCCAGAGTGAAAACTCGATCTTTATTGATCCTACAAACAGCCAAGTACTCTTGAATTCGAATAATTCAAGTGCCAACCCATATCCTCCCTCCTATGGCGCCAATGATCTGTATTCATTCGATGGCGGTTTCACCTGGCAGGGAGAGATTCAGGGAGCAGGAGTAGATAATTCCGGAGACCCTGCTGTAGTAATAGGACATAATGGCTGGTGGTACGTGAACCATATCATAAGTGGTTCGACCCTGGGTCAGCAGCTGGCATATTCCCAGGATCAGGGTACGAACTGGTCGGTAGTCACTATTGATGCCGGGACAGGATCATACGTACTCGATAAAAATCACTTCTGGATAGATAATAACCTCAGCAGCCCCTATGAAGGGAATCTCTATTGCGCCTGGACCGATATTTCAGGCCCCAATAATAATGATATTGGCTTTTCATATTCTTCTGATGCGGGCTTAAGCTGGTCATCAACAGTTAATATCAGTTCGGCAATAACCGCCGGCAGTCATTGCCAGGGAGTGAACATCAATACAGGACCAAACGGAGAATTGTATGCAATGTATGCCGTTTATGATGCCTGGCCCGGAGATGAAAATGCATATGGAATTACAAAATCCCTGGATGGAGGAGAAAACTGGGACCCTGCCACAAGGATTCTCGAAAACGTAAGGGGTATCCGCAACACTGAAACATCGAAAAACATGCGCGTGAACTCCTTCCCTTCCATGGCAGTAGATAACAGCAATGGCTCCTACAGCGGAAACCTCTATATGGTCTGGGCAAATGTTGGTGTACCCGGCATTAATGCCGATGGCGATATCGATGTATATATAATCCGTTCTGATGACGAAGGCGACACCTGGAGCACCCCTGTTAAGGTAAATCAGGACGCGTCCGGAATGGGTAAAGAACACTATTTTCCGTGGATCACCTGCGATCCGGTAACCGGGAACCTCAGCGTGGTCTTTTACGACGACAGAAATGTTGGTAGCAACGAATGCGAGGTATTCTGTGCCAACTCTTTTGATGGTGGAGATACCTGGGAAGACTTCAAAGTGAGCGATGTGTCATTCACCCCCTCACCTATTCCCGGCTTTGCTTCAGGGTATATGGGAGATTACCTTGGAATCACTGCTTTGGATTCATATGTATATCCTTGCTGGACCGATAATCGTACCGGTTCCACCATGACCTATGTATCGCCATATAACATTAATACGCTTTCCAGGCCCTTCAACCTGGTAGCTATCCTGGATGATCAGACAGGATCTGTTGACCTTGAATGGTATTATGACGAAGAACCCGGGTTTACACATTTCATCATATACCGTGATGGAACAGAGATCGATCAAACGACCGACACAACCTATACCGATCAACTGCCTGATTACGGGGCATATACATATACAGTTACCGCATACTATGATCCTGATGGTGAGTCACCACCGGCTGCTGCAAGCATCCAATGGGGTAACGCTCACATTTTTGTATCACCACCCGAGCTCACGCAAACTCTTGCACCAGACGAGACTGCCATGCAGTACCTCAGTATTACAAACACCGGAGAGCTGGACCTGGAATACGATATTTCTACGCTTATCCTCACTGATAAAGACAGCAAGGCTTATTGCAGCGCAAGCGGGGGCTGCGATGAATATATCTCACAGGTACAATTCGGCGATATTAATAATACCTCCACCTGCGGCGGCTACGAAGACTATACTAGCCTGAGCACAGAAATATCTGTTGGGGAAACCGTCCCAATAACAATAACCAATGGCAATTCATACACTGGTGATGAAGTAGGCATCTGGATCGACTGGAATCAGAATGAAGACTTCAGCGATGATGACCCCATCACAGTGAATGGAGGTCCGGATACTTTCACTGCAGATATAAGCGTTCCCGACGATGCTATTGGTGGATTGACCAGGATGAGGATTCGTATGGTGTACAACCAGACACCTACACCCTGTGGAACTACCTTTTATGGCGAAGTTGAGGATTATAGCGTCAACGTGAACACATGGTTAAGCCTCAGCCATAGCACCGGTACCGTACTCCCTGGTGCCAGCGATCAGATAGAAGTTACGTTCGATGCCACTGGCATGGCCCTCGGCACTTATACTGCTGAGCTAACCGTAAGCTGTAATGACCCTGACCTGCCTGAAGTTCTCGTCCCGGTCACCATGATCGTGAGCGAATTCGGAGTAACAGCAATGGCTGATCCGACAGAACTTTGTATTGGCGAAAGTACTCAGCTCGATTGTAGTGTATTTGGTGGAGGCGGAAGCTATGCATACACCTGGACCTCAGACCCCCCGGGATTCAATTCAACTCTTCAGAACCCTACAGCCACACCATTGGAAAACACTACATATTATGTCGAAGCCAGCGATGGAAGCAATACCGGAACAGCTTCTGTGTACGTTGCAGTTCATGAGCTACCAGTAGTCTCTATCGGACCGGACACTACCTTCTGCGACTGGCAGGTAGTTGTATTGGACGCGGGCCCGGGATTCACAAGCTATGAATGGCAGGATGGTTCAACAAATCAAACCTATATACCAACAGAAAGTGGCATGTATTGGGTAGAGGTAAGTGATGGCTTTGGATGCCTCAACAGGGATTCAGCCAATGTTACCATTAATATGGTACCTGCACAACCGGCTAAGCCTGCAGGGCCTGCCCTTGTTGATCTTTATGCCGCTCAGGTTTCAGAGTATATGACCACTGATTTCCCCGGAACGGTTTCTTACGACTGGATACTTGACCCCGCTACTGCCGGAACACTGCAAGTCAATGCATATGAAGCCACTATTGACTGGGATATGGGATTTATGGGACAGGCGGAGCTGAAAGTAATGGCTACTAATTCCTGCGGAAGCAGTATATGGTCCGACAGCCTGATAATTACAGTTACCAATAGTACAGGCATCGGCGACCTTGAACAAAACCTTGGCGTTGCCATTTATCCAAACCCCAACAAAGGAATATTTACGCTCGAGCTTGAATCGAAGGATGATATGTATATCAACCTGCACATATTCAATAGCAGCAATGCTCTTGTATACCGGGAGGATAATCTGCGACTCAACGGACGCTATACCGATAAGATCGATCTTGGTAACCTGGCAACAGGTATATACAGCCTTCGCATAGAAAGTAAGCAAGGAGTACTGAGCAGGCAGATCATCATTGGTGAATAAAGCTTAAGATCAAGAGACCTGCCTTTGGAAGGCAAATAAGGAACATGGGATAGAACATATTCCATGTTCTTTTTTATTTATACCTATTCTAAACAACTTCCGTGGCAACCATTTCAGTATCATTTGTGTCTGCTTAATGAATTGAAAATGATA
Source organism: Bacteroidota bacterium (assembly GCA_003648575.1). Next base: position 3,129 of record QMPN01000046.1, on the reverse strand, counting down.
ACTTGCCACGTCATTTTGTCAAACGTATTACAAGGCTAAATCTTTATTCAAATGAAGTATATTATCAGCTTATTGGTCATTTCACTTTTTGTCCTCAATACCATGGGGGGCGAAATAACTAAAACCTACTACTTTTCTGACTATGAGGTCGCACGTATCGGGGAGTATCAGCTTATCAGCTTTGACGGCTGTATGAACACCGGACATACCGGTGAGCCGGCCATGCCCTGGTATGCTGTAAAGTTATTGCTTCCTCCCGGAGAAAAAGCTGTTTCATTCGTTGTGAATGGCGCCAGGGAAGAGGCCATTCCCGGTAGCTATCTGCTCTATCCGCAACAAGCTTCCCGGCCCGTTTCAATGGGTGTATCGGGGGAGTTTAATATAGATCAGGCTGTATATAAGGCCGGCACTGCATATCCCGAAAATATGTTTGGCAGCATCTCAACACAATACATGAATGGCCATAGCATCGCCTTGCTTAATATCTGTCCACTGACCTATACTCCATTAAGCGGAAAGCTTTCCTATTATCGGGAAATTACAGTTACGATCAAGACGTCATCAACCGATAAATCGGCAAGCGCATTAAGCATGCTCAGCAATAGTGCTTCGGTTCAAAACAGGCTTCATGGTTTCGTGCAAAACCCTGAAATGCTGACTGAATATCCCAACAGGGGAAACAAAACCGGTGCCTACCAGTTGCTTATTATCACACCGCAGGCATACGAAAATGAATTTGAACAGCTGAAGGAGCTTTATATGTACCGCGGCCTCCTTTCAGAGGTGATGACCACAGAAGAGATCGGCAGTACCATCAGCGGCCAGGATCAGCAGGAAAAGATCAGGAATTATATCATCCAGGAATACCAGGCAAACAGTATTGAGTACGTATTGTTAGGCGGTGATGTGGAACATGTTCCTTACAGAGGCTTTTATTGCTACGTACAATCGGGCTCAGGATATGAAGACAGCAACATCCCGGCCGACCTGTATTATAATGCACTCGACGGTAGCTGGAACGATGATGGCGATAATCTCTGGGGGGAGATCGGTGAAGATGACCTTCTGCCTGACATTGCTCTCGGACGCTTTTCTTTCAGCAATCAGGATGAATTGGATGCCATGCTGAATAAGACCATTTCTTACCAGGATTCTCCTATTTTGGGTGAGTTTGCCAATCCCCTCCTTGCCGGTGAATACCTTTATAGCAGTCCGGAAACATGGGGTGCGGATTACTTGCGCCTGCTTATTGGCCTCCGTGATGACAATGGTTATACAACCAATGGGATCCCGCCTGCACACGACATCGACAGCCTTTACGAGCTGCACCAGAACTGGGGCACGAGCACCATCCTGGCAAGGATCAATGAAGGAAGATCATTTGTTCATCACGTCGGGCACGCCAATTCCACCTATGTGATGCACCTGGTAAACAGTGACATCACCAATGCCAATTTCTCACAGGTGAACGGGACCACACATAATTATACACTCCTGCAAAGTCATGGCTGCATTTGTGGTGCTTTTGACGACTCCGATTGTATCATGGAGCGCATGGTGGCCATCGATAATTTTGCCGTAGCCGTTGTCGGAAACTCACGGTATGGATGGTTCAATGAAGGACAGACCGAAGGGCCGGCTGCCCATCTGCACCGCGAAATGGTCGATGCCCTTTATGAAGAAAAAATGGATCGCATCGGGCTTGCCTTTATGGAGAGTAAGATCCAAACCGCTGCCTGGGTTAATGCACCCGGACAACATGAAGAAGGCGCCTTACGATGGAACTTTTACGATATCAATATTCTGGGTGACCCTACCCTCCAGATCTGGGTCGATGAGCCCTATGTTGTTGAAGCAACTTTTGCGTCTCCAATTCTTGTTGGAGCCACTACCTTCGATGTTGCTGTTACAGCTAACAGCACGCCTGTAGAAGGCCTCAGCTGTACCCTCACCAAAGACGGTGAGTTTCATGGAACAAGTATTTCTGATGCGAATGGCGAAGCCACGATCACCATCGACCCTCTCATGATAACAACCGGTACTGCCGAATTAACCATCAGCGGTTATAATTGCCAGACCAGGGAATATAGTATTGTGGTATCGCCTGCCGGGGGAGCATTTTTAGTATACCACGACCATATCTTAGATGATGATCCAGGTGGAAATGCAAACGGGCTTCCCGATTTTGGTGAATCATTAATGATGACCGTTGACCTTGAAAATGCCGGTACTGCCGAAGCAAAAAATGTATCTGCCGATATCAGTACCCTGAGTGAATGGGTTAGCATCACCGATGATCATGGCGAGTATGGCAATATCGCGGCAGGCAATACTGCAGGGACCATCAATGATTTTGCGTTTGATATTGAAGAAGATATTCCCGACCAGGCAGTGGTGGAATTCACAGTGGATATCACTGATGATACCAAAGGAAGCTGGCAAGATGCTTTCAGTATCACGCTCAACGCACCGGTGCTGGAATTGGGAGAAATGATTATTGATGATAATGCCGGAGGGAACGGGAACGGTTTCCTTGATCCGGGCGAAACAGCAATCATCAGCTTTGGGGCCTTAAACAACGGGCATTGCATAACAAATGATGTCATTCTTTCCTGCTCAACAGTCAGCAATTATATCACTCCTTCATCTAATTCAGTAAATATCGGGACCCTTGAACCCGGAATCATTCATTTTACTGACCTTGAGATCATGGTGGATGCCAACACACCTCTCGGCGAACAGGTAACATTTTCTGTAATGATTGAGTCAGGGGCATATGAAGATCAGAAAGATTATGGAACAACAGTTGGCATGCTTGTCGAGGACTGGGAAAGCGCTGGTTTCACCACCTTTAACTGGCAGTTCGACGGGGACATGCCCTGGACACTCACAACAGTAGAGCCATACGAAGGAACCTACTGTGCAAAATCAGGCGATATCGCTGACGGGCAGGAATCAGAACTCTTCCTGTACATTGATGTACTTGCTGAAGGAGACTTGAGATTTTACAGGAAGATCTCTTCCGAAGCAGACTGGGATTTTCTCAGGTTTTACATCGATTACGACATGCTGGGTGAATGGTCAGGAGAACTTAACTGGGAGCTTGCAACTTTCCCCGTAACACAGGGG
>QMPN01000045.1 GCA_003648575.1 Bacteroidota bacterium | reverse complement strand
TGAATTATGAGATACATAAATCTTTAATTTTTGATCATTTATATAATGGGAATTTAATGCCAGATTAATAATGAGTCGTTGCATTATTGTATTATTTCCAATTATACCAACTTCAATTGCAGGGTCGCTTATATCAGTAATGGGTTTGAATATATCAGGAGCACAAACAAGCATATTTTTTCTTATTGCCTTGTCAATATAATTCAAGTATCTTATATTTAAAAAAGTACTCTTACTTACTTTTTCGTTGATATTTCTTAATATACCCATGTCGTTACTGAGCTCTGACCACTTAGGGTTTTTGAAAAGAAGGATTATGTCTATTTCTTTTTGAATTTTATCAAGATCAATAGTATCTAATAAGCTAGCTGTGAAATTTAGCGACTCTGCATCATCATTAAATGAAACAATCAGATAACGCGATTTATAGAAGGCAATATCTGTTAATAGATCATTATTTATATTTTGATACTCAACGGTATTTTTAATTGGGTTTACATCTATGTCTTTTTCATTTTTAACAACTATATAATCTCCTTTTTCAGAATCAGTTATATCCTTAATCAGTGGTTTATTACTTTCAGCATCACCACAAATAATTATATGATCTTTGAAGCGTTTCACTTTTTCAATGTTTATACGACTTGAAAAAAGCTTAAGAGCTCCTTGAATAATAGCAGTTGCCAGGGAGAGTGGACCTAGAAAACGAGCAATATTCAGGAAAACATTAATGTGTCTTAATGAAAAATCATTGCCAAATAGAAAGAGTTTAAGCACCGCATATACCAAATCTGAAATATTATATGATATATTATGGTCTTTAAAATAAATGTAAAATCCGATCAAACCAATGATTGCCGATAGACAAACCAATAGAGTCGGAAAATATTTGATAAAGAATTTTGATTTCATTATATCCAGTTTGTTAGAACATAAACTTATAAATTTTAGGGCCCAAAAACTAATATTCCCATTAAAAAGTAGCTGGCATTTACCAGAAAGCTAATATTAATAAGTGCTTTCTTTTTACCACCATTCAGCCTGGAAATCAGTCATCCGGCTTCATCTATTAAATCATAATTCTTATTAAAGTAATCCGGTTTAACTGGCCAGCAATGCCTGCCAAGTTTTTCTGATTCGCCAAATACTATAAAGTCTCCTAAACTAGCGATTTGTGTACCTTCTCCACTTTCAGGAGTTTTAAGGTCCATTCCTTTACTTCTTACAATGTCCTCATAAGCAAGCCAACGGTCCTCCGCCATCTGGCAATTAAGTAATGGTTCAGAATATACTTCGGTATAAACCTCTTTGATATTGTCTTTTTTGAGTTGAATAGCCTCAACTTCTGTTGGCTTTTTTCTGTATTTATTCATATATCCAATTTTAATTGGTTTGGATTAATTTCAAATACTAAACATTACTACTCAAAACCAATCAACTACCACGAAGCAGAGCTACCGAGGTATAAAAAGAAAACTCTTTCTTATCGCAGCAAAGCTGCGGAGAACATAACCCAAGAGATCCCTCTCAGGGCTCGGGATCAGTTCGGCTAAATAATTTCGTTTCTCAAAATTATATTCTCACTGATTTAATCCTCTCCCCCCACAATAAATGGGTTAAACTTCAACTTCTCTCCACATTTAGGGCACTCTGAAAGCAAACCCTGCTCTTCCCAGGCCTCATCCGGCAACTCCAAACATGGTGATTGTTCAGGCGAAAGCCCGGCTTTTTTTGTGATTTCTTCAATGGTACCCAATACCGATTTAGGCGGAGAAAAATGGTGGCCACATATTGGACAATTCGCTGATGGAGTCATATAACATTTTCTTTCAAAATTCCATATTTGCCGGGCAGTTACAATTCCAGAAGCTGGCCTAAGTAGTTCTTTGTGGGCTTGCACATTAAATATTTCACCTGAGATTGCACAACCAAAAATCCCTCCCGAATAAAAATCAACAGCAAAAATATGAGATGAATTTGTGAATCTTGCAAGTTCTTTCCCTGTTTCCATGTCCCACATAATGCAGGTCACACCGGAAGCAGAGACAGCTCTTTTCCCGTCAGCTGTGATGGCAACGTCGGAAGTATGCCCCTTAAGGGTTTTTAAAGCTTCACCACTGTTGAGGTCCCACAAAATGCAGGTATTGGAAGCAGAGACAGCCCTTTTCCCGTCAGGGGTGATGGCAACGGCATTGACCTTGACCTCGCCCTTGCTAGTATACCCCTTAAGGGTTTTTAAAGCTTCACCACTGTTGAGGTCCCACAAAATGCAGGTCTCCCAGGAAGCAGAAACAGCCCTTTTCCCGTCAGGGGTGATGGCAACGTCCTCGACAGTGCCAGTATGCCCATTAAGGGTTTTTAAAGCTTCACCACTGTCGAGGTCCCACAGTATGCAGGTATTGTCCGAGGAAGCAGAAACAGCCCTTTTCCCGTCAGGGGTGATGGCAACGGCATTGACCCAGGAAGTATGCCCCTTAAGGGTTTTTAAAGCTTCACCACTGTTGAGGTCCCACAAAATGCAGGTCTTGTCCCAAGAAGCAGAGACAGCCCTTTTCCCGTCAGGGGTGATAGCAACGGCATTGACCATGAAAGTATGCCCCTTAAGGGTTTTTAAAGCTTCACCACTGTTGAGGTCCCACAAAATGCAGGTCTTGTCCGAGGAAGCAGAGACAGCCCTTTTCCCGTCAGCTGTGATGGCAACGTCCCAGACTTCCTTAGTATGCCCCTTAAGGGCTTTTAAAGCTTCATCACTGTTGAGGTCCCACAGTATGCAGGTACTGGAAGCAGAGACAGCCCTTTTCCCGTCAGGGGTTATGGCAACGTCTTCGACCGTGGAAGTATGCTTAAGGGTTTTTAAAGCTTCACCACTGTTGAGGTCCCACATAATGCAGGTATTGTCTTCGGAAGCAGAAACAGCCCTTTTCCCGTCAGCTGTGATGGCAACGGCTTTGACACTGCCAGTATGCCCCTTAAGGGTTTTTAAAGCTTCACCACTGCTGAGGTCCCACAGTATGCAGGTACCGTCATCAGAAGTAGAGACAGCCCTTTTCCCGTCAGGGGTGATGGCAATAGCAATGATGTCCTTAGTATGCCCCTTAAGTGTTTTTAAAGCTTCACCACTGTTGAGGTCCCACAAAATGGTCTCGTTCCACGAAGCAGAGACAGCCCTTTTCCCGTCAGGGGTGATGGCAACGGCCACGACCATGAAAGTATGCCCCTTAAGAGTTTTTAAAGCTTCACCACTGTTGAGGCCCCACAGTATGCAGGTCCCGTCCCGGGAAGCAGAGACAGCCCTTTTCCCGTCAGGGGTGATGGCAACGGCCCAGACCCAGTGAGTATGCCCCTTAAGGGTTTTTAAAGCTTCACCACTGTTGAGGTCCCACAAAATGCAGGTCTCGTCCCGGGAAGCAGAAATAGCCCTTTTCCCGTCAGCTGTGATGGCAACGGCATAGACTTCCTTAGTATGCCCCTTAAGGGTTTTTAAAGCTTCACCACTGTTGAGGTCCCACAAAATGCAGGTCTTGTCTTCGGAAGCAGAGACAGCCCTTTTCCCGTCAGGGGTGATAGCAACCTTAGTATGCCCCTTAAGGGTTTTAAGCACCTGGGGTAATGGATTCCAGCTTGGGCGGGTGTGGGGTGAGTGTAGCAGCAGAGAATGGTGATTCTCAGGTATGCAGACGTTTGCTGCCTTGCCGACGGGGCCGCTATTTGAATAATTCCAGGCTTGCTGAGAAGAAAAATGAGGGAATTCATCGGCGAAACTTTGTAAATTATCGGCTTCCTGCCCTAAAAAGTTCTTGAAATCTTTTAAGCGATCTGACCGCTTGGGATTGGTTTTAATACGTTCAATCTCTGTATTTATTTGTTCTTTAGTCCGGAGGCTAATGCTTTCGGGTACTTCCAAATCAAACCGGCTAATTTTACCTTCTGCACAGGCAATGAGATCCTGGGTGTATTTTTGCATCCTTTCCTGGCGGACTTTTTCTATTCGGATGTATTCTGCATTATCAGGAATCACGTCCAGGGCATTATTGATATCTTCCACCAGTTCGTATGTTAACTTTGCGGCAGCCTTTTCCTGGATAAAGTTAAGATCACATAACAGGTCTGTCAGATCATCCCAACTATTCAACGTCTGCAAATGATTGGGTAACCATTTAATAAAATAAATATCTAATTTATCAGCTCCGGTTTTATATTGTTGCCATCCAAAATCAGCCAGCAGACGATGACCTTCTTTTGGATTTACATAATAATGATCCGAAGCATTTTGTTTTGTCAGCCAGTCAATCAATGATTTGTGATAGGGTTTTATGGTTTTTCTTTCACCTTCTTCTATCACAGGAAAGAGTGAGCCCAAAATACGTGTAAAGTCATATAATTCCTCTTCCTGCCAATTGAAAATGTTTTGGAGAATATCCAATGGCAAAGGCTCCCTTGCAGCAAGGATGGCGCGCAAAGCAGGAAGGATCTTCGAGCGAAAATATTCCAGGTCAGGAAATTGCCGGTCAAAAAACTGCCTGAAGATACCACCAAGGCCTACCGGGAATTTATCCAAGTCGTCAAGTGAGAGGTGGCCTTTATTCAGGTCGTCGCATACCCGTTCAACATATAAAAATACACCTTCACTTTTTTCAAGTATTTGTTCAACGAGCTCACGGGCATCATTGCGCTTATCTAATAAAGGCCCCAGTTCCTGGTATAAGTAAAGGCGGATATCGTCTTTGTTTTCTTCGGTTCCGGTATCCAGTACGAAGGGATTAAGCCCTTGCAGAGGGCTGGTTACGGAACTTTCGGGGCGGCTGGTTATTAACATGCCCAACCACTCAGGTAATTGTGGAGCATGGCGGGCCAGGGTTTCAACCAATGGGTTACGTTCGCCTTCAGCAGCTTCATCCAAAGCATCAATCAGTATTAAGTAGCGCTGCTGTCCGCCGTCAATGGTGTGTTGTAATGGATTGGCAAAAAGATAATCAAAAATATCGGCCACATTTTTACCATCTAACTGGTTAATTTCCGGTAAGTTAAGCAATAGCTTGCGGTAATCGGGTAATCGTGTAGCCAATTGGAAAGCCAGGCTACGGAATACCCGTGCTGCATTGCGGTGGTCGGGTTTGTTCCATTCACAGAACTGTGCAGCAATAATTTTATCCCGTCCAAAGTGGGCAAGATGGGCAGCAAAAGCGCTTTTCCCCACACCGGGGCCTCCCATTATCCAGAACAAGCGGGAAGAGCGGTCAGATTGAATGCGCCATTTTTCCACTTTATCCGAAAGCCATTCACGCCCAACAAAATCTTTTGACAGCAATTGTGCTACACGTGAATCAGAGGAAATGGGTTTAAGATATTTAGCCAGGGTTTCAATTTCGCCTGCAAAGCGCATGCTCTCTTTACTTTCGACCACACGGATAATCTCCGCCAGATTTTCATCGTACCATTGTTTCCAGCTTATTTCATCTTTAGTGCGCCGCTCTTTCCAGTCATGCATATCTAACCATTGTATATGGCTGATGCTTGCAGGGGATTTTACTTCGGTTTCACTTTCAGTTAATATGGTTTGGATATTCCCACCTTTCACACCAATGGCAATGGCTATTTCATCCAGGCAAACACCAGGGTCGCGAGTGGAGTGTTTTGAGAGAAAGGACAACACCCTGTTGCTGCTAATAATTCCTTCTGTGATCTCACGCCGCCAGTTATCACCGGATTTTATATCATTCTTATCAAACCATACAGCATGGCCTCGTTTTTCCAAATCAACCTTAATTAGCCTGACCAGTTCCTCGTTGGCATCGTGTCCGTAACTGAGGAATATTCTGAGTTTTTTAGATTCCTTATCACTATCAGAAAAGCTATTTCCACATTGGGAGCAATTATATTTGTTTCGCGACTCAAAGAATTTGATGTCGGTTGATTTACACTCTGGGCAAAAGCTTAGTTTTTGCTTCATATTTTTATATTTTCAACAGTATATTAAGGGTATACTTCAATGTTGTCATAAATTCTTTAATAACTAATCATTGAACATGTCAATAACTTGTAATAAATAAATGTACTTAATATCCTGTGAATCATTATTATAGATGCTCCATAGTTTTTTAAATCAAACAAGTCACTAAATATAAATAAAAAAACATAGAATATAATCTAGATTCCAAAGACCTGAAATTCAATGAGATCCAATTATATTTTTATTCTCACTCTATCGCCTCTTCTGAAAGTATGGCAAATTTTTATTCATTTACACCTCTAATAACTCAACATTTTTTAGTGTCAAACATTTTAGGTCTAATTTCGTAGTGAATTTTCTTATTACAAAACATATGACACTAAATATCAAAGACATAGATATTTTATATGGTCCTGGTGGGACCATAATGGGGAGAATTGTAACTTATTAATTATGAGGGTTTTACTTTGCAGGCTAATATTCTATATTAATGCAATCAAAATTGGAAAAATACTTGACGGAGTTGACATAAAACTCAATTTTTATAGCTATCGATAGTTCACCCATTCTCTTTTTCGGTTTGTCTAGTTTAAACTAAACTAACCATTTTCTCAGTTTGCGAATCTAAAGGATAGCTAGAGGGATCAAAACCATAAAAAAAACCGAACCATTACAGCCTCATGGGCAGGTAATGATCCGGCAATAATTTTGTGAATCCTCTAAAGCTTATTCAGCGTTGCAACGATTGATGCAATCAATGATCTCTTTCAGTGATTTACTTTTCAGTGAATAAAAGATCTTTTTTCCGTCCCTTTTTGATTGGAGGACGCCTTTATTTTTGAGGATATTGAGGTGATGTGAAGCAGAAGCTTGCTCAATGTTCAACTTCCTGTAAATTTCGGTCACACTCATCTTAGGTTTCTCGTTCAGCAATTCAATAATCGCAATTCTCATTGGATGGGCAATAGCTCTCAGCTTGCTTGCTGCCATCTCTAACTTGTTAACTTCCAGCACAACTTTTTCCATTTAAGATTAATTTGAAGCAAAAATAATATAAATTAACATCTCAAGCAAATAAATATGTAAATTCTTTGTATTAATTCTATTTGAACTCTATTGACCAGTCTTCTTCAAAGCTCCAACCTGCCCTGACCTCGATCGCACCGGGGAAAAATACTACGGGCTCCGGCTGTCTTCTTTCCAGGTAATCACCGGTATCCCAAACCCGGTTATGGTTGAGGTCGGCAAAGGCTTTGATAATATACTTTCCAGGTTTAAGAAGGTCCCAGCTAATGGTTTCCTCCTGCCGGATAATATTTTGCCTGATGAGCTTTTCATTTTCTGTCATGAGCTGTATGGCAATCTGGTCATATTGAGAGGAATTCACGGCGTGGATGACATACAAACCATAGTCTTCGTAGCTGTTGGTATTAAAGCGAAATTCGATGCTGTCATTGCTCTTTCCCATGATATCGAACAGAACCGAATCGGGGAAGAAAAGAGTATACAAGGTTTGTTCTTTAAACTTGTGGTTGAGCCTGATCATCCGCGCCGCGGGATCATAGATTTCGAAGGAAGCTTCAATTGTATCCTCTGCGGCTGTTAATACAAAACGAGAAAAATCTACAGCGCGGAAAGGGTATCCCGTTTTCAGCTTGAGTGTATCCTGATAGGGGAAGGGGTTTGATATGTTCGTAAACATTCTCAGTATCTGTGCTTCTTCCATGTCTTTCTTCCGTTGAGGAATCTCTTTCTCTACAAGGGAATAGGATACCGTATCAAAGACGGTGGTGTCCTGCCATATTCGAAGGCTGATGGTGTCCACCTTATCACTTAAAATATAATAGCGAAGGGTGTCTTTGCCTTTGTTCCATTCTTCATGCATCCACTCATTAGGGACCGGAGTCAATGGTGTGATCATCACATCATCTGCCGGATATCGAAAGATGAAACGCAGTACCTGTCTCCGGGGTTTATCGGCCCCCAGCAGTTTTTGGATCGTATCAGGGACCTCATGGAACATAAAAAGGGTGTAAAAGCGTACATCCACGGTATCTGCCGACAAGGTATCAGCTACCAGTAAACTATCGATGAGAAGACTGGCCAGGGTGTCTTGCAGGCTGATACCCAGGGAATCCAATAAAGTGGTATCGACGGTTTCCTGGGCATAATACACAGGGCTGATCAGGCTATCGAGAAAGCCGACCTCCTCATCTCCTCCATCGTAGGTGGCACTCAGGTTAATATCAGCCAGGGTAAACATCATATAGTCACCTCCACGCAGGTTGTTGATGAGAAAAAACCCGGCAGTGTTGGTTCGGGTGAGGTATGATGGCTTCACCATGAATGGAAGACTGTCGAAGGGGATGCTGTCATTATCATCTTCGTACAACATCACCAGCACATCCTCACGGGGCTTAAGATCAAATGCATTGATCACTTCCCCAATCACCGAAAGGGAATCGATCTTGTCGCCGGTCGAAAACACATAGTTATAATTTTCGATAGGATTGCCCTCCGTAATATCCTTGATAGATTTACCGAAGAAGATGGAATAGGTGGTACTGTCCTGCAACTCCTCTTCAAGGTATATGATCACCGATTTCCCGCGGGTCTTGACCTCAGGGGTATTTTGCAGGGGAGGGGAGATGAAAACTTCTGTGATCACATCCGAAACTGCAACAAATTCATTGAACTTCAGTTCGATCTTATCAGCGTCGAAATTTATGGTGTAGTTGGGAGGTTCCGATGCTAATACTATGGGAGCATATGCATCCTTTGGCCCACCGGTTGGAGGACGCATATTTGCACAATAAGTACACATTAAAAGCAGGGTGCCTGCAAGTGCCAGTCTTATTGCTTGTTTTAACATTACACAAATATAATTATTATTACCCATTGCTAATGCCCTTCGCCTAAAGCCTGAAAGAGATATCCGCTTTCTTTTGCTCTTCTTAAATACTCAGGTAAAACGATTTTTAGCTTATCAATAGTCTTCTTATGATCATGAAAAAGTACAATGGCTCCCGGGCGTGTGTATTTCCAGCTGTTCTCCAGGCAGCTTATCGCACTTATTTTTGGATCATAGTCGCGACTGAGCACTGTCCACATAATAAGTTGGAACTGTTTACGCAGGATTCGTTGCTGGGAAGGTTTCATCTTGCCGTAAGGTGGGCGGAATATCCTGCTGTTTACCAGCTCAGCACATTTTTGCACGTTTTCGACATATGTTTTGGTATCTGTTTCCCATCCTTTGAGGTGGTTGTAGGCATGATTTCCCACCGCATGTCCGGCATCCAGCATACTTTGGAACGTTTCGGGGTGTTTTGATACATTCTCCCCCACACAGAAGAAGCTTGCTTTTGCGTCAAAGCTATTCAGCATATCAAGGATGAGTGGCGTAGTTTCCGGGTCGGGTCCATCGTCGAAAGTAACATACAGACTTTTTCCTTCAGCAGGGGCATCCCACATGAGCCCTTTACCGCCCAGCAGCCTGAGCCAGTATGGTGTATTGAATAGCACAGTCTCCTATTGGTATCCCACCTGCCCGACATAGATGTCGTAATAATCGTTGAACAGCTGCTCAGCCTTATTGGCCAGTTCTGTTTGTCCATTCTTACTGGCAGTCTCTTTCACCTCATGGGTCATCGACAGATAATGTTTTCGCATGTCATCGACCATCAGTGCTTTGTTCCCTTCGAAACGGAAGAAATAGTCCAGGTTTTCTTCGCTTAGGGTATACATGCCTTCGAGTATTTTCATACCTTTTTCCTCTTCACCGGCCTGCAGGTATGCATTGGCGATTCCTAGGATGAAATAGTTGTATGGAATGCTCTCAGGTGGAACCAATTCCATGATCTTGTCACAGACGATCACAGCTGAATCGTTCTTTCCTTCTTTGATCAGCTCCAATGCCAGTCTTCCGTAAATATTTCGGAGGCTCATCGACATGCGGAGGTTGTCCTCGGTAAGATATACATCCGGATTCTCCATACCTGATCCGAATTTATTCACCAGGTTATCGAAGAGGATGTCAGTATCGATCCTTCCAAGATCCTGTCCACGTGAAGGTGTTTTTATGGGTATCAGCCTGTAGGCCATTCCTTCCACCTGGAAGTAGTTTTTCAAGCCGATATAAGAATCATTGCCTGTAGTCGTAGCAAAATATACAGGGCGCTTCCAATTGTTTTGTGCCAGGAAGTCGAGCAGGATCACATTGTTTCGCTGCAGTCCCCAACGATCGATTGTCCATGTGATGGGTGCGATCTTGTCAACCATTTCAGACCTTACAGTACCGCTATTCATAACTGTAGCTGAGTCGGCAGCAAGCATGAACTTCTTGGTAGGGAAGTAGTCAATGGTTACGCCGTCGCGGGTAAACTGAAGCTTGCTTTCATCCTGCTGGATGATATCAAACAAGGCCTTTACATCCACAAAGTCTTTGATGTTATCGTTCTCAATGAGGTAGACCACATCACGCGTACCCTGCTGGTATTGTTCAACGCTGAGGGAGATCTTCATGGGTTCAGAGTCGTAAGCCTTACGAACCATCTGGTCTACATACCAGTCGCCGTTCAGCAGGCTGAGGTTACATACCCGCACATCGGTTCGTATACCTTCTACCTCCTGTGCATACCAGAGAGGGAAGGTATCGTTATCACCATTGGTGAACAGTACCGCATCGGGGGCGCAGGAATTCAGGTAGTTCTTGGCCATCTCCAGGGCAGTATATCTTCCTGATCTGTCGTGGTCGTCCCAACCCTGGGCTACCATGATTATTGGAACGATCATACAAACAGCAGTAGAGGCGATGGCCGCCTGCTGCCCGCTGATAAATTTTTTCAGTTGCTCATAGAGCGCCAGTACACCTATACCAATCCATATAGCAAAGGCATAGAAAGAAGCAGCAAAAGCATAGTCCCTTTCTCTTGGCTGAGGTGAATGCTGGTTCAGATAGAATACGATGGCCAGCCCTGTCATAAGAAAAAGCAGGTTCACCACCCATGCATCCCTTGAACGGCGCCGGAAATGGAAAACCAATCCAAGGACACCCAGGATGAAAGGAAGAAAATAAAACTTGTTATGGGCCTTGTTATCGAAGTCGGAGGGCAGATTGGTTTGCGGACCCAGCCGGGCTTCATCCAGGAAGGTGATCCCGCTAATCCAGTTGCCATGGATGAGGTCGCCATAACGTCCCTGCAGGTCGTTCTGCCGGCCTGCAAAATTCCACATGAGGTAGCGCCAGTACATATGACCGATCTGGTAGCGGAAGAAATATTTCAGGTTCTGCCCGAAGGTGGGGATCTTCTGGTTTTCCGGGTCATTGGTGATGCCCGCCCAGCTTTTGTAATCGTTGATATAGCGCTGTTCGGTATTGTTCCACATCCTTGGGAAGATGGTCAGATAATTGGGATCATAAACAGGGAGGGTACCCTTGTTCTCATCAATGACCACATATTTACCTTCCTTGTTGTTGCGGCGGTATACCGGGTTTCCGTCCTCACGGCCGGTGGTAGGGGCATTGTAATATTGTCCGTAAAATTTGGGCCAGGTGCCATATTGCTCACGGTTGAGGTACGACAGGAGGCTGATGGCATCCTTAGGGCTGTTCTCGTTGATAGGTGTGGCCGCATTGGAGCGGATAATCAGCATCACAAAGCTTGAATACCCGATAAGTATAAATATGATCGAGAGCAGGATGGTGTTCTGCATGGCTCCCCTGGTGCGGGTATACCAGAACATGGCTACCACTGCTCCAATCACGAGCAAGCGCATAATGAAGGAGCCTGCTGATGATGATCCAAGGAGGATAAGCAGGGCCATGATGCCACCCAGCACATATACAAGAATCAGCATGGATGGTATCTTACGGCGGTTATAAAGTATACCGGCTACCAGAAGACCAATTAGCAGCAGGGTAAAGAATACTGTTCCCAGGTGGAAGGGCATGCCGAAGGAATTCACAAACATGAGCTCGGTAGAGGCAAAGAGCTTAACTACCTCGGGGATGATGCCGTACATTACTGCCGAGAGGATCACGATACTCATGCCGAAGGCGATGATGGCGCCTTTACGGGAAGGGGTAAACCTTTTGTAATAGTATACCAGGGTGATGGCAGGGATGGCAAGCAGGTTGAGGAGGTGGACCCCGATGGAAAGGCCCATGAGGTAAGCGATAAGAATGAGCCAGCGGTCGGAATGCGATTGGTCCGCCACGCGATCCCACTTAAGGATGGCCCAAAAGACGATGGCCGTGAAAAATGATGACATGGCATATACTTCGCCTTCAACGGCGCTGAACCAGAATGAATCTGAAAAGGTAAAGGCCAGGGAGCCGATGATCCCTGCACCGAAGATGGCAAACATCTGTCCGCGGTTCAGTTCCTGAGTTTTTTCGTAAAACTTCCTGGCCAGCATCACGATACTCCAGTATAGGAATAGGATGGTAAAGGAGGATGACAGCGCCGACATAGTGTTCACCATGCGCGCCACCTGGGAGGTGTCGCCAAAGGCGAAGAGGGAAAAGAAGCGGCCCAGCATCTGAAAAAGCGGAGCCCCCGGTGGGTGCCCTACCTGCAACTTATATGCTGTGGCAATATACTCACCACAGTCCCAGAAACTGGCTGTAGGCTCGGAAGTAATGATATAAACCATCGATGCCAGTAAGAAAATGATCCAGCCGATGATGTTGTTGAGCTTATTGAAATTATTCATGCTGAGATGGTGTTTATTAGCGCTTGTAAAGATAGCAAACTTCACTATTATATTTCGGTCTGTGGTTTGTGGTCTGTGGTTTGTGGTCTGTGGTCTGAAAAATATCAGTGTGCCCCATACGCATACCACACAGCGGCCTATATTTTATTTTATCTTTGTAAAAAAGAACAGACATGTACAAACTCATATTATTACGCCACGGACAGAGTGAATGGAACAAAGAAAACCGTTTTACAGGATGGAAAGACGTTGGCCTTTCTGAGCAGGGAGTAGAAGAGGCTAAGCAGGCCGGTTTGGTGCTTCAGGAAAACGGGTTTATGCCCAAAGTAGCCTATACATCATACCTTACCAGGGCCATCAAAACCCTCTGGCTGGCACTTGAACGCATGGACCTGATGTGGATCCCCGTATATCGCAGCTGGCGCCTCAACGAGAAGCATTACGGCATGCTGCAGGGCCTGAATAAGGCGGAGACAGCCGACAAGTACGGCGACGAGCAGGTATTGCTCTGGCGCAGGAGCTTCGACGTTCCCCCTCCACCCATTGAGGACGACAATCCACTAAATGCAACCTTCGATCCCCGCTATGCCGAGCTCGATGATAAGGACATCCCTCGCACAGAATCCTTAAAGGAAGTGATCGAGCGCATGGTGCCATACTGGAATGAGGAGATAAAACCCACGCTCAAAGAAAAGGGAGAGGTGCTTGTGGCAGCCCATGGCAACAGCCTCCGGGCAGTAGTCAAATACCTCAAGAATATGAGCGAAGAAGAGATCCTTAAGTTCAACATCCCCACCGGGATCCCCTATATCTTCGAGTTTGATGAAGATATGAACTACGTGAAAGACTATTTTATCGGTGACCCGGAGGAGATCAAAAAGCTGATGGATCAGGTAGCCAATCAAGCAAAGAAAAAATAAAGGTACGCGGTACGCGGTACGGGGTCCGGGGAGGACTGCCATGCACCGCGAATCGCGTCCCCCATACCATACTTATTATGAATAAATCCTGGGTAATTCCCGACATTCACGGCTGCAGCAAAACCCTGCGTGCCCTGTTTGAATATTACGTCAATCCTGCGAAGGAGGATGAGATCTATTTCCTGGGAGACTATATCGACCGGGGGCCGGATTCAAAAGGTGTGATCGACTTTATTATGAATTTGCAGGAAGAGGGATTTAAAATTCATCTTATCAAGGGCAATCATGAGGAAAGTTGTGTGGTGGCCTGCGCTGAGGAGCGTGGCCGGAAGAAAAATTTCCTGGGCATACGTCAGAAGAATGTATCCAAGGCTGCCTGGAGGCAGTACGGTGGTAAAGAGACGATGGAGAGCTTCGGGCTGAGAGACCTGAACGATATGCCGCAGAAGTATATCGACTGGATGGATCAGCAGCCCACATATCGTGAACTTGAAAAATACCTCCTGGTGCATGCCGGCCTCGACTATAGCCTCGACAATCCGCTGGAAGATGAATATTCGATGCTCTGGCAGCGTGATTTCGATCCCAGGCCTGAAAAGATAGGCGGAAGGATATTGGTACATGGTCATGTATCCGTGCCTTTGGAGGAAATATTCATGATGCGTGATAATCCGGAGAATTTCGGACACCTTGACCTGGATAACGGAGTCTATATGGTAGGACGAAAAGGATACGGCAACCTGCTTGCCCTCGAATTAACAACAATGGAACTATACACACAATATAATCTTGATATGTAAGTTTAATGAATTATTAGGATTTTATCACGCAATACAGCCTCTGAAATCCTACTACTTTTGTAACAGAAAACAAACAAGAATTCAACTATTTCAATGACTATCACCAGGCTTATATATAAACTGTTTCTCCCTTTCATCATGCTTTTGCTCATTTCCTGTGAAGGAAGCACAGAACGCGTTTGGAGTGTTAAAAACTCAACATCAGACCTGGTCAAGGTCAGGGCAGAACTGCGTATCAATTCAGATACCGTTTGGGAGAATATAGAAGCCGGAGACAGCCGGATCATTACCATCACCACCGAAGACTGGGGCAATTCCGATCCTCAATTTGTCTACGATGTGTTCTCAGGTTTCCTGGTTACCAAAATCGGAGATACCATTCATAAGAACTGGGCAGATGATGATAATTGGGAGATCTACTTTGAACAAACCAAGCACAAACCGGATCATTATCAGCAAACGTATGATTTTGTGGTTACTGATGTAGACTTTGAATAG
>QMPN01000044.1 GCA_003648575.1 Bacteroidota bacterium | reverse complement strand
TTACGGGATCCCAGAAAACCCTGCGATTTTCTTTGTATGCGATGGTACCCATATGCGCTGCCATGGCTTCTTCGAAACCCTGATCTATATTACAGCTGGGCTGACCTTCGTTCCTGATACAATTCAGCCACTCCTTGATGTGAAGATGTGTGGGGTCAACCCGCTTTCCACCCCTGTAAGTGTATAGCAGGCCTCTTCCGGCAAAATATTGTTCCGTTGGTGATGTAACAGCATCTACATTTTTCATTCCGGGCGACCATGTAAAGAGCGGAAGATCGGGATCGATAATGCCATCGGCTATTTTTTGTTTGTAGCGGGTAGATCTTTTATCTGCCTTTATCAGCAGACCGTGTCCCAGCTCCATGGATGCATCATGTCCCATGATCACTCTTCCCCGTTTGCGACCGCTGGCCAGGGTAGCGCTGTAAACCATACTCAGGTCTCTGCCCGGATATTCATATACTGTATGAAGCACATCCGGTACTGTGCGCCCATCTTTGAAATAATAAATTCCCCCACTTGAAACGGCTGACTCCGGAATGCCCAACCCAAGGATCTGGTTCATGGCATCAAATTCATGTGTGAGCAGATCGCCCGACAGGCCGGTGCTATAATCCCACCAACACCGCCACCTGAAAAAACGTTCCAGGCTGAATTCATGTTCAGGGGCCGGTCCAATGAATTGTTTCCAGTCAATCGTATTTTTATTTGCATCTTCGTGTATAGGGTATACCCAGGCGCCATTGGGATCGTTTCTGTTCGTTGTAACCTCTATCAGGGTGATCTTGCCCAATAATCCTTTTTCAATCGCTTCACGGGCCTTGAAATAGCTTTCCGTTTGCCTTCCCTGGTGGCCCAGCTGGAATACGATATTGTTATTCCTAACAGCATCCCTGACCTCATACGTTTCTTCTACTGTCCAGGTCATAGGCTTCTCAACATATACGTGCTTTCCGGCATTGGCGGCAGCTATGGTCATAGGTCCGTGCCAGTGATCGGGGGTAGCAATGATCACCGCATCGATATCATCAGCATTGATCAGGTCGAGGTAGCTCTTGTAACGCCTGGGCTGATTACCCATTTTCCCATTCGCACCCTCCCTGTTGATGTTGGAACCGGCTTCTTGTGCCATAGATCCGTATGTATCGAATACATCACACACACCATTAAGCAACACATTGAGGTCTTCCTGTTCAAGGTATTGCTGATACCTGTCGTCTGAAGGATTTTCAGAAGCATTTGCTATCCAATTGTCAATAAGACCCGGATGTGCAAAGCCGGCTGCTCTGGCCAGGTGCTTACCACGAATACCATACCCGATCAGGCCCAGGCGTATCTGCTTGTCCATGGGGCCGGTTTTTGGAAGTTCCGGCGCGCTTGCCTTGAGCTTGATCTCATCGAGGATATTGCTCTTCAGGTATTGATCATAATTACGCTTTTTATACCATGCAAACGCAAAGGCACCCAAAACAGGAACCGCAGCCAGGCCTTTTATCAGATCTCTTCTGTTCATTTTCTTTTAAAAATTAGGCGGTCGATACCAATATACCTGCTGCTTGGAAATACAAATAGTACGGCAAGTGCAATAAGCTCGATCAGGTTTTTGTTTACGACCAGGTAACTTCCTTCATTGGGTACGGCATATCTCAAGCCCGGGAATGGAGGGTGTGATAAAAAATATGTGGCCAGTAGGGCGATGCCAAAGATACAGGCGGGTCGGGCCAGAAAGCCTAAAATGAGACCCAGGCCGATGAGGATCAGGCCCCAGATATTTAGCTGGTCAATGATATTTACCGTATTGGGGTTTGTGGTAAGTGAGTGAAAGAAGGATTCCAGGAAACCGTGCGAATCAAGCAGGAAGCCCACGCTGCTCCAGTTAGGGTTCATAAGCTTGACCAGTCCTTCATAAAGAAAGTGCCATCCTATGGCCATCCTCAGTATGACGAGCCAGCTAAGTTGTGCATTAGTGTATCTCATTATCGTTTTTACTTATTTCCCTTAAAAATATGTCTTTCCATCTTACTTTTATCCCTCCCCCATCATGAATTTGCAGGGCAACGGATCCCGTAGCCTCTCCGATCTTTTCATCAGTGATATCAGCCATCAGCTGCCCGTTGAGCCAGGTCATAACGCGTGCGCCTTCAACCCGTATGATCATTTCGTTCCAGGTTCCCATATCCAGGATATTTTCTTTTTCATCGGGGATCTCGATCAACCATCCGCGACCATACGACTCATAAATACCCCCGCTGTTATGTCCCGGAGGCGCCACTTCTACCTGCCATCCGTTAATACGAGTGCCCTCTATCGATGACCTAAAAAACACACCGGAGTTTCCATCCGATTCTTGCAGGAACTTCAAACGCAGGACGAAATCCGTATAGCTTTTATCGGTGGCCAGATAGCCGTATTTTGCATCCTCACCGCTTTCGCAAATAAGCTCACCATCGTTGACATACCACTTTTCGGTGCCATAAACGGTCCAGCCGTCCAGGTCGTTGTTGTTGAAAAGCGGCTCACCTGTATCCGTGAGATCTTTGATCTTAATGTTTCTGAAAGAAATTGGGCTGCCATGGTCCTGCAGGCCGATATGACCTTTGATGGCCAATCCGTAGGCTGAATAGTCTTTCCATTTTGAGGCCTGCCTGCGCAGATTCCAGTCCTCATCCCACAAATAATATTCAATCACCTTTTTCCCATTGAGCCAATGTGTTACATGCCCATCTTTAATCTCAATTTCTGAGCTGTTCCATTCCCCTGCCGGGAAAACAATCTTCCTGGCCGTATCGGCATTATGCATGGCATAGTTTGCCCCGGTCATTTGCCATTCCTCCAGAGGATATTCGAAGCCGATATCGTCGATAAGCTGGTATTCAGGACCGCTGGCATAAACCGCAGGATTATCACCTTCGACCACATTAAAAAAGATACCGGAATTACCTCCTTCTGAGATCTTCCATTCGAGCTGCAGGTGAAAATCTTCGAATTGTGCCTTGCTGATGATATCTCCACCAAGGTCCCCGCCCTCACCGGATGTGATGAGGGTTCCGTCCTTGATACTCCACCCGACAGGAAGAGATTCCTGTTTGAAACCTCTCCACGCATCAGCTGAGGTTCCGTCAAACAGGATTATCCATTCTTGCTCAACGTCACCCTTATGGTACAACGAATGAGAGTTGGTGCAGGAAAGAACAAATAATGAGATAAAAAGGGTGAAAAAAGACGAAATTTTGAAATTGGAGTTCATGTTTGTATAGCTAAGGAATTGTAAATTTATGAATTTGCCAGCAAAACAAAAGAATTGATTTTGTATTCCTGAATTTCATATGCCGGGTACACCCATTGATAGAACGATTGATGCTATTTATATATTTTAAATCTGCATGTTAGGAAAAATTACTTATATTTATGGCAATTGAAGTATTAACCAAACCCACATTGCTATGAAGAAATTATTACGCTTATTTTTATTGATGCTGGCATCATCCATGTTGATGATCACTCAGCTAAACGCACAAACGATCCTGTGTGTCGACCGGGATTTTAGCGACACCGCTATTGGCTTTTCAGATACCTGGGGACCGATCTCACGTGCCCTGGATGCAGGTGGTTACTCCTATGATTACTGGGAAGTACTACCTGACGATGAGGATGGGCCACCATATGAAACGATGATTAATTATGATATAATTATCTGGTTTTCAGGTGAATCATGGCAAGAAAAAATGACCATGTCCGACAACGACGAGACCAACCTTGGTGATTATTTATTCGGTGGGGGAAAACTATTCCTGAATGCACAGGACTACCTCTATGATCGATATAATGGATTTACCTCCTTTGATCCGGGCGACTTTCCGAGCTATGCCCTGGGTGTTGAAGAAGTGGAGCAGGATGTATATCATATTGAAGTTGGTGAAGGTATTGGTGATTCGGCTCGTTTTTACGGATTGCCGGGCTCTCTGGCTGAGGGACTCGAATTCCCTACAGTTGACATTTTCACCACCGTTTCTGATGATGGATTATATGGCGATAGTATCGGAGTTCATGCCGGGATAAGCATGTTTGGCATTCTGGTACCCTACGTTTCCGTAGGACCTGCAGCCATTCAGTATGAATCGGCATTAGGTTTCAGAACAGTATTTTCTACTATTGATGTAGCTGCCATAAGTGATACCGTTGCCCGGGATATTTATATGGACAGGGTGGTTTATTGGCTGATGTATGGTATAATAGGAACCGAGGAACTGAATGCCGAAAATGCAGGCTTATTGATACGGCCTAATCCGGTCACCAGTACTGTAAATATAGGTATGAACCTACCCATGGAGGAGGTTTCTATTTTCAGCAACCAGGGGCAGCTTGTACGTCATGAGATCGTAAAAGGGAGTGCCGTGAAAATTGATATGGAAGATCTTGCGCCGGGTATATATGTGCTGAAAGCAAAAACAAATAAAGGAATTGTAAGCAGCAAATTAATAAAACAATAAACTACAAAACTATGTGTATTAAACTTGCAAAGATTTTTGGGATGATCTTCGGATCAATTGCGGGAATTCTCGCTATCCTTGGGGTCATCGGATTCATTGTCTGGACCTATAAGGAAGGCTCCTTCATAGGAGTATCCAATTTCTGGAATTTCCTGTATGCATCAGTACCATTTAGTTTGCTGTCGATGTGCTTCACCCTCGTCGCAATTGCTGCGAAAGAGAAGTGCTAGGCATATGCGTTAAGGGCATCCCTAACATTATTTGTTGGTTAAAAACAGCCGGATATTAATTCATCCGGCTGTTTTGTTAGGGGGCTGCTCAGATAAGATTCAAACAGTATTATATTGTCAGACAACCAGGACATGCATACATTTGTCTGTTCTATAAAAAGATCTCCATTATGATCAGGAAAACCTACCTTCTTTATTCCGCAATACTGCTATCAGCATTCCTTATTTCAGTTTTAATACTGAACAGGCCAACGAAAAATCCACGAAGTGAACATGAAAAAGAGCTCGTGGCTATGTACAAGCAAATCCCGGAAAATGTCGTCGAAGAGTCTGAGGGCAAAAATCGCCCCGACAGGCCCGATCTGGCGGCCATGCAGAACTATTTCAGTATTATGGACCCGGAGCTGAAGGCGGTTCCCGTTGAGCGTCTTATAATGGCATGGGATGAAACCAGCACCATGAAAAATAGCGCCCAGAAACAGGATAATCCTTTATTCTGGGAGACCGCAGGATCGAATATGGGGGGGCGTACCCGCGCCATTATGTATGACCCCAGCGATGTTACTGGGAATAAGGTGTGGGCCGGTGCCGTGACGGGAGGATTATGGTATAACAATGATATTACCGACGATGGAAGCAGCTGGGTGCCGGTAAATGATTTTTTGGCAAATCTCTCCATCAGCTGCATTGTGAGCGATCCCAACAATCCACAGATTTTTTACGCAGGTACAGGCGAAGCCGAAACCGCCAGGGTTATTTACCGCGAATCATCAGGTGTAGGCATGGGCATACTTAAATCAATGGATGGAGGAGCTAGCTGGGACCGGCTTCTCACAACAAATAACTTTGTGTATGTAACCGATATCCAGATACGGGATGAAACTGGCACCAGTGTGATCTATGCTGCCGTAGCATCCGGGATATACAAGGGTGCAATACACCAGAGTGGACCATCTAACGGACTTTTCCGATCAGACGATGGCGGACAAGCCTGGGACCAGGTGTTGCCAAACATACCGGGCACGGATGAACCCTATGCAGTTTCAGATATCAAAATACAGGGTGACGGACGCATCTATGTTGGCAGCATGGAAACCCCAGAACTTGAAGGCGGAGCCACCATCTTCTATTCTGATGAAGGAACTACTGGCTCATGGACCGTAATTGACACTGTGAGAAACCTTATAGAGGGTCAGACCTCAGATAATATTGCCGGCAGGGTGGTACTGGTACCTTCTCCCTCAGAGAATACTATCCTTTATGCACTTTTTTCTGTAGGAAATAGTGAAGATTTTGTACGATACAGGGGGCGTTTAATTTTCCGTACAATTGACAGTGGAGAGACCTGGCAAGAGGTCTCCCTCCCTGATTGGGATTATGCTACGCTTTCATGGCATGCGCTTACCGGGGCGATAGATCCGGATGATCCTAATCACCTCTATGTTGGCGGATTGGATGTTTGGTCGAGTAGCAATGCCGGGAACTCCTGGAGCCACCAGTCTGATTGGTCCGATATGTATTCGGGCGGAGGTGATGATTACGTTCATGCCGACCAGCACGTACAATTGTATAAAGATGGTTCGATAACTGAAATGCTGCTTGGCAGCGATGGCGGAGTGTTTTATACCTCCAATGCCTCTTCCTCAAATCCTGTGTTTGAAGAAAAGAATAAAGACTACAGCACCCTTCAGTTTTATACCTGTGCGATATCACCCATAGCCGGCGATGACCGTTATATTGGAGGTTTACAGGATAACGGTACCCTTTTCTTTCAGGGGGATCCGCTTGATATTAATGATATGATCGATTGGGGTGACGGCGCTTATTGTTTCTGGGATGCCGATGAGCCTGAGATCTTCATTACTTCTTATTATTATAACAGGTATACTGTTTTTGAAAATGGCTATCCTGTTGAGCAGGCCGGAGACTACAGCGGCACCTTTATCTGCCCTGCAGATTATGACCATAAACTGAACAAACTATATGCTAATGCATGCAACTTCTCGGGTTATAGGGCCGATAAATTAATGAGGGTATCGAATATACCAAACGACCCCTGGCATATATTTGTACCGCTGGGTACAGGTTCTACAACTCCATTCACACATGTTAAATACTCTCAACATTCACCGAACGAAACCAGCACCCTATTTGTAGGGGGCCAGACAGGAAGGCTTTTTAAAGTTGAAAATGCTCAGGCCGTTCCGGATGTGACAGAGATAACCGGACCAGATTTCCCGATAGCCTCTATTTCTTGCGTAGCAATCGGAGGCTCAGAAGACACCCTCATGGTTACCTTTTCGAATTATGGCGTAAACTCTATCTGGCAAACATATGATGGCGGAGGAACCTGGAGCAGTAAGGAAGCCAACCTCCCCGATCTGCCGGTTCGTTGGGCCATTTTCCATCCCGGTGATGCCAAACAAGCAATGCTGGCAACAGAGCTTGGCATATGGACTTGCAATCACCTTCATCTGGCCGAGCCGATATGGTCAACAGATATTGAGGGCATGGCTAATGTCAGGATCGACATGCTGCAACTCAGAGAGTCAGACAATACCGTACTGGCGGCAACCCATGGACGCGGACTATACACCACCCAATGGATTTCTAATCCATGGGTATCCGTGGGAGAAGCGCCGGAATTACCGGTTGCAGGCATCTGGCCGAACCCTTTCAGTGAAAGGCTAAACCTTCGACTGGGCGAACAGATTAATGGCAGGATCGAGCTGAACATCATTGACATGCAGGGACGAATGATTATGCAGGAAAGCCTCGATGGGATGCAAGGAAATTATACGATAAATACAGGGCACATTCCTGCCGGAACCTATGTGGTTCGGCTCAACGATGGCCGGCGGTCTTATTCAGAAACAATTATCCATCAATAAAAAAAAGGCACCGCTCGGTGCCCTTTTTAATTTTATACCTGCAGTCAGTTATTCGACTGACTTCATGCTAACTTTTTTGGTTTCGGCATTCACTGTTTTTACCACCTTAGGTTTTGGGGTGTCAACAATTGTAAGCTCATCGATCAGGTTCTGGGCTCCCGCCATCTTGTCAATGATGAAAAGCACATACCTGATATCGACATTGATCGTACGCTGTAAATCTGGCTCAAAAGCAATATCGCCACTCATGGCCTCCCAATTACCGTCAAAGGCAATACCAATCAGCTCGCCTTTTCCGTTGATCACGGGGCTGCCAGAGTTTCCTCCGGTGATATCATTGGTTGTCAGGAAGCAGACAATCATCTTCTCTTTTCCGTCGACCATTTCACCGTAGCGCCCGAAGTCTTTGTTTTCAAAAAGCACCTTCAAATCTTCCTCAACAATGAATTCAGCATTTGAAGGATCTTCTTTTTCCATTACGCCGGCCAGGGTGGTATAATAATCATAGTAAACAGCATCGGCTGCCATATAATCTTCAACCGAACCATAGGTCATCCTCATGGTAGAGTTTGCATCAGGACAATATACCTTGTCGGGATTCATTTCGCGTAGACCGGCGATGAAGAGCCTGTCGTATTCGCCAATAGTAGCATTGGCTTCGCGATACTGACCCATAACCTGCCCCATCATGTTTGAAAATTCTGTAGACAGCTTAAGGGCTGGATCCCTGGCAAGTGTTTTGGCTTTGGGTTTTTCAAGGAAAGCATTGATCTGATCTTCACTTTCAAAGATGGAAGTGTTAAAGACATAGTCTGCCAGTGCTTCGAAATTACCGTCCATATCTTCAACCAGCTCAAGAAAATACTCAGGCTGCATGTCGGTAGGAACATTCTTATGATAAACTTCCATAAGGGCCTCAAAGGCATCCTTATCGGCAGCTGCGTAATAGTCTTTGAAATGGTCTGCCATTCCGGCTTTCATGCCATCAATGGTTTCGTCAATGATGATATCATTTGCCTTTGATTCGAGTAGCTCAAGCAACTGTCCGTATTGTGCTGCATATCCCAGGATCTCCGGGGAGTTTGCTGCCAGGGCGGTATAGGCCAGGTTGGGGAACTCTGTAGTGAGCGTAGCATAGCCTTCTTCCAGGTTGTTCAGTACCTCGCCATACTTTTCTTTCCTATCAGGATCGGCGTCGGCCCATGCCTGAAAAG
Source organism: Bacteroidota bacterium (assembly GCA_003648575.1). The sequence continues at coordinate 6,661 of QMPN01000044.1, read as the reverse complement.
CCTCTTCTATCTTTTGTTTCTTTTCATATACTTTCAGGCGTTTGAGGCCTCGTATCTGTCCAAGGAAAAGTTTCCATGCGTTGGCCAGTCCGGCATATTTGCTGGCATACTGTATCCTGACTGCCTGGTCGACATCCATATGGGTTTTCCATGAGGTGATCTGTGCTTCGAAGATCTCGACCAATACAGGCAGAAATGCATCAAGCTTATACTGGATACCATACGAGGTGAGATAACGCTCTGTGCCGCCTGGATAACCCCAGATCATGGCAAAGTCACCTTCATCATAACCATCGAGGGATACAGGAAGATGATGATCTGGTTTCAGTGGGATGTTTTCTTCGGCAAAGGAAGCAGATTCTCCCTCGGGGCCTGTATATACACGGAAAATAGAAAAGTCACCGGTATGACGAGGCCACATCCAGTTATCGGTATCACCACCATATTTACCAATCGATGATGGAGGAGCTCCTACGAGGCGAACATCTTTATATACTGTATAAACGAACAGATAATATTCGTTCCCGCCAAAGAAAGAAGATACGCGTGCAGCATATTTTCCATCTTCTTCAGCCTTTTTTGCGAGGCGGGTTCTGATCTTACGGACCTGAGATCCGCGCTCAGCTTCAGAGAGGGTATCTGAGAGGAACGGAATGATACTGTCGGTCACATCCTCCATCCTTACCAGGAAAGAAGCAGCCATACCTTCATTGGGAAGCTCTTCTTCGAGGCTCATGGCCCAGAATCCATCCTTGAGGTAATCGTGTTCTATTGTACTATGTGATTGGATCTTGGCATATCCGCAATGATGGTTGGTGAACAGGAGTCCCTGGTCAGAAACGATCTCCCCGGTACAGAAAAATCCTCCGACACCACCTCCGGAAAGGCCTACAATGGCGTCTTTAAGGCTTGAATTGTTGATGCTGTAAATCTCCTCCGCGGTGAGCTGAAGGCCCTTTTCCTGCATATCAACGTAATTCAACCTTTCCACGAACATGGGAAGCCACATGCCCTCATCGGGAGGCTCAATGGCCATAGCGGCACTACCAAACAGCAAGGCCGCAAACAATGATAATAATACTCTTTTCATGTTAAATGATGATTAAATTTATAAAAGGTTATTTCAATCCTACAATAGCGGGGCCCTGTTTAAAGACGATGTCAACAGGGATGTTTGAACTGTTTAGTCTGTCAAGGTCAGCCTGCAGTACTGGGGGAACCATAGCGGCATCATCCACCCATTTTTTGGCTGCCTTGTAATCGCCATTCCCCTGGATGAAGAGTATTTTCTGCATCAGGCTGATCATAGCATCATAAGTTTTGTCGAAATGAACAGTATAGGTTCCATTTTCGTGGCGGGTAAAGGAACCCTGCTCAGCGAAATAATTAAACCTCATCATATTGGCCTTGCCATGTGAGCTGGCAGCACCAAAACGACTCGAGCGGAAGATACCGGCAAAGAAAGTAACATAATTGTCCATCACCTCACCCTCGGTGAGTTCCCCCATTTCGTAAAGCCTGGTTACGAGGTAAAGGCCCATGATGTCGGCCTTTCCTTCTTCAATGGCGGAGTACTGTTCTTTCAATACCTCCCTTACGGTTCCGGTATTATCTATGGTGTTTTTAATTCCCATGGCATGGCCCACTTCGTGGAACATGGTATTTTCGAAGAAAGCAGTAAAGGTGACATATTTACGCTGTTCCGGGTCGATCAGTATCTCAGCGATTGGCATGAGGATCTTGTCGAATTTGGCCTGCATGGAGTTTTTAAGTTGTAGCTTCCTTGATCCGTATTTCATGTGTACCTCTTCGTCGTTGGGAAGGTTGATGGCGATGGTCTTGCTGGCGGCATTGCAATCACCGGCATAATAGATCACGTCATATGCATTCATATCGGCTTTGCTTCCGGGCACGTCTTTTTTAAACTCATCATCCACCGGCAAGCCTTTCTGCAGCTCGGGGAGCATAGCAGAAAACTTTTCGAGTTTCTTACTCCATTCAATGTCTTTTAAAAGGATAAATGACTCATAGGCAGCCTTGTACCCGTAAAGCGCATCCTCGTAATTCTCGATGGCACCAACAACAAAATCAATCTTGGTATTTTGCATTTCCATCCAGGCGAAATCACTTGGCTGGTAGTTGTCGGTGATCAGAGCATCTGCCCTGAGTTCAAGATATTTCTTCAGGCCCGGGTCTTCGGCAAGCTCGGCAGCCTGTTTCAAAAGGTCTGAGGCCTTCAGGAGGTCCTTTGCATACGCCTCATGATACCAAACAGTCATCAATGAACCATTTCCATCCCTGCGGATCAATGTATAGAGGTTAGTTTTATTAGGATCATCGAAGGCCTCGAACTCCTCATTCGTCATATCCGGGGGATAAAAGTTTGCACCTTTTGGCTTCTCCCCGACACCGTAAAACATAGGTTTGTTGTTGTTCAGCCTGTCCCACGGACCATAGTTGATCTTTACAAATCGTTTTACATTTTCATCCGTAAACTTTTTGATGAATTTGGTTTTCGGGGAAATGGCTTGTTTCCAAAAAAGGCCGTCCATAATGCGGGCTACCTCGAAAAAGATCCCGACAATCTGCTTTGCATTTTCTGACAGATGAGAAAGGTCGGCAGTAAGCTCAAACTGGGCGTAAATGTTGATACGCTCGTTTATGTAGTCTTTTGAGTCCTGATCGATGGTAATGACTTCAGGAATGATAGTTTGTTTGTCAACGAATTTTTTGTCTGCCTTTTTCTGCTGGCAGGATACGGCAACTATGGCAAGTACAATAATTGCAGCGAATAAGGAAATTTTGGTTTTCATACTCAGGTTTTAGTAAGGATTCTTAATGCTGCGAAAATAAGAATATTTATTCACAAGCAATTCGTGGAATCTGACAATAATGGGATAGGACTAGTCGGTCATCTGGTTTAATTCAGGGGAACCTTAATCTTTTCGTCTTCTGTGATCCCTGAAACAAGCTCTATATTAATACCATCAGAAAGACCTAGCTCTACAATCCGCTTTTCAAACACCTGGGGCGTGGTTTCCACTTCCACAAATGCAGTGTCGCCATCGAACTGTATTACACTTTCGGGCACTGCCAGCACGCTGTCGACCCTGGCCAGAACAATATCCGCGTTTGCGCTATACCCCGCCCTTATAAACTGGTCGTTTTGCAGGCTTACATCGGCCTTGATCTCAAATTGGATGGCACCGTTTTCCTCAACACCCTTAGGGGAGATATGCTCAAGTATGGCATCGAAGCGAATATCTTCGATGGCGCCGATCTGCAGTATCAGTGGCATTCCCTCATTAATTTTTCCAACCTCGGTTTCATCGATCTTCCCCTCGAAGACCATTTCATTCATGTCGGCAATGGTGGCTATTGTAGTACCGGCATTAAAGGTGTTGCTTTCTATAACCGAATTTCCCTGTTCGACAGGTACCACGAGCACCATACCAGTAATTGTTGATCGTACCAGGGTGTTCGTTGATTTCCCGGTAGCCTTAGTCTGGCCCTCCTTGATCAGCTCAAGGTTACTTTGGGCGGAGCCAAGTTCCTCCAGGGCATTTTCATACGCGAGTTCGTATTGCTCAAACTCTGCTGCGGGGATCACACCATCCTCATACAGTTCCTTCTGGCGGTCATATTTCCGCCTGGCATTTTCAAGCGAGATCTTAGCACGGTTTTGCCTGGACTCAGCATTGTTCAGGTTAACCATATTGGGGATGATCTTGATCTTTGCAATTACATCGCCCTCCTTTACCATCTGGCCGGGCTCCACGCTGATCTCTTCAATGATACCGGAAACCTTGGGCGTGATATCAATCTCTTTCCTTGGATTTACCGAGCCGGTAGCTACTGTTTTCTTGATGATGTTGGGAGCCACGAAGGCATTCGTCGTTTCATAAATCACCGGAACATCTTGTGATTTTCCGTATAAATAGTAAATCGTAAAGCCGAAAATACCAACAATGACTACAATGATTAGGATTCTGAAAAAGGCTTTCATTTTAATTATGTCTTAAGTTTTACATTTATTCATTTCTAAGCGCATCGATAGGCTTCATGCTAACGGCTTTATATGCCGGTATCACCCCTGCCAGTATACCGGCAACAACAAGCACTTCAAGGGCCTGTATTGCTGCCGAGAAGTTAACCTCTGGATTTGTAAACATACTGTCCTCCGCTCCGGATGTCAGCAGCATATAGTTTACTCCCTCAACGACCCCAACACCCAGCACCAGTCCAATATAGCCGGCAATTGTTGTCAGTATCAGTGATTCCATGATCACCTGTGAGATCACTGTCCATGGAGTGGCCCCAATGGCCCGCTGTATACCAATTTCCCTGGTTCGTTCTTTTACAATAATCAACATGATATTGCTTACCCCGATCACCCCGGCAAGCAGCGTACCAATACCCACAATCCATATCAGGCCTCGAATTCCCGCAAACAGGTTTGTCATTTTTTGAAATTCGTTTTCAAGGTTGAAAGAGCCCACAGCCCTCTCATCGTCGGGGTGTATGGTGTGCCGCTGGCGAAGCAGTGCTTTTGCTTTTTCCTCAACTACTGATACTGGTACATCTTCCTGTGATGTAATGGAGTAATATCCGACAACATCTCCGTAGTTATAAGTTCTTTGCAGGGTGGTAAAGGGAAGGTATATGACCTGGTTTTCTCGCTCACCACGATGTGGCTTTGTCGATTTGAATATGCCAACTACTTTAAAATACACCCCCTGTATGCGCAGGTATTGTCCGATGGGGTTTTCGTCCGCTGCAAACATTTCATTTTTGACACGGTCGCCGATGACGCAAACCTTGCGGTAATTTGTGATATCGAGCACATTGATAAACCGTCCTTCACTCATGCCAATAGGGTCGATCAGGTTATATGCGGGATAATCACCCTGAATGGTGAAGGCGCCCGTTCTTTCACCGCGGACCACATTATTATTACCACCACCACCCCAGCCCTGTATTCTTGGGCCAATATGTTTGATCTCTGAAATGTTTTCAAGAAGCGCCTCGGTATCGCCATTGCGAAAATTATAATGCCTGCCCCTGTCGAAGCCTTTATATGGCATGGTGGTGCGCTGGGTCCATATAAACACACTGTTGGTGGCCATATCGCCCATATCCCGGCCAACAGCATTTTCCAGGCCGGAACCGGAACCCATCATGATCACCAGCATGAATATGCCCCAGAAAACCCCAAAAGCAGTGAAAAAGGTTCTTACCTTATTCTTCTTCAGGGTGCTGAAGATCTCTTGCCAGCGGTCTGCATCAAATACTCTCAATTTCAGTCATTTATTGGTTTTCAAAATAGCCACAAAGGCTTTATTAATCATCTCTGAGCGCCACTACTGGTTTTACCGATGCTGCTTTGCGTGCCGGCACAAATCCTGCCAGAGCTCCGCAGAAGATCAGGATCAGGGTGGCAGCAATAGCCACCTGCATATTAACTTCCGGGTTGGCGAAATAATCAGTTTCCGGCAACAGCCCGGAGAGCAGCTCCAGCAATCCTACACCCAGAACAAGCCCTACATATCCGGCGAAAGACGTAATTAAAATCGACTCTTGCAGGATCAGGCTTATGATCGACCAGGGTGTCGCCCCCATGGACTTCCTGATGCCGATTTCTTTCGTTCTTTCTTTTACAATGATCATCATAATGTTACTTACGCCTACGATCCCCGCAATAATGGTCATTATGCCAATTATCCAGATAAAGAAGCGGATGCTTGAAAAAAGTCTCATCAGGTTCTGATAATTTTCAATACTGTTATATACAAAGAGGGCCCTGGGGTCGGCCGGGTCAAATACCATTGTTTCAGAAAGGTCTTGCTTAATGGCTTCAATCATTTCCAGGCTTTCTTCAACGCTGGCGTCTCCAAGGTTAAGCAGAATACTGCCCACCCTGTTTTGCATATTAAATACCCTTTGAGCCGTTGATAGTGGAATATACACCCTGCTGAGGTCGCGATCTCCCCCCGGGTCGTCAAATGTACCGACTACCTTGAATGGAACCCCGCTTACCTTGATATATTTTCCCACCGGATCTTCGTCCTTAAAAAGGGCCTCATCAACAAGCTTTCCAAGAACCACCACCTTGCGGTAATCATCTTCATCGATCTCATTCAGGTATCTTCCCTGCATAATGATCAGTGATTCGACATATTTATAATCAGGGCTCACGGCATAAATGTCGAAGTTCCCAAATTCGTTTCTGTAGGATAGCGTATTGTTGGCCCATACTGCCGTTCTTCCAGAGCTTTTATCTACACCCTCCAGCTTAGACAGCTGTCCTTTCTCTTCATTGGTAAAACGAAGCCTTCTGCCGGGCTTCATTCCCTTATATGGCATGCTTGTGATACCGGCATTAATCGATAAATAGTTTACTGCATCGCCCTCAAACTCTCTTTTTACGCCGTTTTCGAGTCCATAGCCCGAGCCCAGCAAAATAATAAGCATGAAGATACCCCATGCAACGCTAAAGCCCGTTAACAAGGTTCTTAGTTTGTTTTTACGGATGGTGCTGAAAATCTCCTGCCATTTATCAAGATCAAACATTCCGAATCACTTATGCAGTTTGTAATATTTTTGGCTTTTCCGACGGAGGATTTTTGAATCCGTTTTTAATGTTCTTTTCAATATGTCCGTC
>QMPN01000043.1 GCA_003648575.1 Bacteroidota bacterium | reverse complement strand
TGTTGAACCACACATCTGGGTGGAAAACGACCCGGCAAAGGAATATGCAGGTGAAGACGAGCAGCTGAACAAAGCCATCGAGGTAGTGCTGGAGCAGATGGAAACATTCGATTATAAGAATGAGCTACCAATTCCAGCGTATCCGGATAAAACCAGATAAATCAGGAATTAATAATGATTAAATCCTGGTGATTAGTAAAGATTGGTATTGAAGAAATTCGAGTAATTCAACACTCATAACTCTTCATTACCAACCTTCATTCATAATTAATCATTTGGATATCATCATTTAATAATACTAAGCCCTGCCAGAAATGGTGGGGCTTTTTTTATAGAAGATAGAAGAATGAAGAAGTGGATTGTTGAAGGAGAATGAGAACGGAAAAGGAATAAGTACTTCTTCAAATATAAGCTATTCTCACCCCAGGAGTTGTAGTTCATTTTCCCCGGACAGTAGTAATTTTTAATTCGAAATTATCTCAACACCCAACACCCACTGCGTTTGCCGAAGATATATCGAAGGCGGAACACTCAACACTTATCCGTATCTTTATCATACCATGCGCATCAAAACTATACTTGCATTTGTAGGATTTGCCATTGCCTGCCTTTTTAGTCAATCCCAGACCATCATCCCCGGAGGCTATGTTTCAGGAGTATGGGAAGCCGCCAATAGCCCGTATATCATACAGGGAGAGATAACCGTCCATCGCGATTCTGCCCTGACTGTTGAAGAAGGGACAGTAATATCATTTTATGACAGCGCCTATTTAAAAGTAGAAGGTTATCTGAAAGCTGTCGGGACGGCAACAGATTCCATCATATTTAGAAGTGCCCAAAATTCCTGGCTGGGAATAAGGTTTCAGCAAACTGATACGGCATACAATGATAACCTGCTGTTTTATTATTGCGTATTTCGGGATGCAATTGGCTCTCCAACCCATCCGGATGGAGGCGCTGTATCAATACACAATCGCGATGACATTAGCATCTTTTTTTCCAGTTTTATAAAAAACACAGCCATGCACAATGGCGGAGGGATGTACCTTGAAAATGCTGATATCCAGATAAAAAACCTTGAATTTATTGGAAATACTACCAGCTTTTCACCAGAAACATACAAGGGTGGAGCGCTTTATATTATTGATTCACAGATGATTCTAGAAAATATATTTTTTGAGGGTAATGAATCTGTGATAGCAGGGGCAATATATAGTGACAATACTTCTCTGGAAATTCGGAACAGCTCATTTGTTCGGAATACGAGCCAGGGTGGGGGCGGTGCGCTGGTATGCCATAACTCCGGAATATATGGAATCAGAAATTGTTTGTTCGAACGAAATAGCGCTGGAGGAAGTGGTGGAGCAATCGCCATTCTGGAAAGGATCAATGCACATATCACTGATTGCATTTTTATTGATAATTCTGCCTCTTCCGAGCAGTATATTGCAGCTGGTGGGGGAGTATTTATAACGATAAATAATAACGAAGCAAATTTTACAAACTGCAAATTTTCTTCAAACCTTTCCAGCCATTACGGTGGAGCCGTGCATGCAGCCTCATATACAAACTATGTCAATTGCCTCTTCACAAACAACGAAGCAGGATCTGGTCCTGATCATGGAGGAGGGGCTGTGTTCTCATTCGGTTCTATTAATAACCTTATGAATTGTACTTTTTCAGGTAATAGGGGAGCGGAAGGAAGCACAATTATGGGCCTTGATGCCGAAATTGGGCTGATAAATTCTATCATCTGGGATGACACAATTAGCTCTGTATCAAAGATATTCCTTTCAAGTTATGATGATCCAACATCCATTCATGTCACAACATCAGATATTGAAGGAGGGAAAGGTGCAATAAGAGGATTCGGCGATTATCATATCGATTGGAGTAGCGGAAATATAGAGGAACCTCCCTTATTTGAAATACCTGGTATCGACTTTTCCTTGTCGAATGAATCTCCTTGCATCGACACCGGTCGCCTGGATACTCTGCAGTTGCTTATCCCGGCTACAGATCTGGCCGGTAACCCACGACTATACAGGGGTGAAATAGATATGGGGTGTTATGAGAACCAAACAGCATTTTCTGTCCCTGAGTTTCAGATTGATCAGGAGATAATTATTTATCCAAATCCCGCCAGGGAATATTTTTATATCAGGAATGATTCGAAGGAGATATTCAAGGGCAAATTGATACTGGCTGATCGTACCGGCAGGCATGTATCGGAAGAATCGGTGAATATTGACAGACACGGAATTAGCAGACAAACAGTCAGTAGCTTATCTGCAGGGCTCTATTATTTGATCTTAGCCTCTGATAAGAAAATAATTACAAAAAAGTTGATTATTCAATAGTTGTATTTTCTTCTCAAAAGACTTCTGCAACTCCCTTCAAAAATCTCCTTTTCCAATCCACTTCTTCAATTCACTTCTTCTATCTTCTATCTTTTTTTTGTCTTGTAAGACAAAAAAAAACAGCTCCTTTTGGAACTGTTTTATATTAAGATTATTAAGTTTAGGCCTCTGTTGTAGGGCTTCCAAGGTTGAAAGGAGGCATCATTTCGCCACCGCCTTCCGGTACCACAATCGTTCCGAACATTGATTCGTACTTGGCTATATTATCCTGGAGCGCCCTGTGCAACCTCTTCGCGTGATGAGGGGTCAATATGATTCTTGACTTAACCTTGGCTTTAGGCACACCCGGCATCCACTTGATGAAATCAATTATGAATTCCGAGTTGGAGTGACCTATCATAAACATATTGGCATAAGTACCCTCGGCCATCTCATCGCCTAACTCAATATTTATCTGATTCTTCTTAGGTTGTTCTGACATAATTGTAAGATTAATCTTATTCAGTTTCAGTAACTACTACAGCGTCATCTTCCTTGGCATCCATCAGTGCTTCGTACTCCTCTTTCGATCCCACGATGATATCCTGGTATCTCCTGAGGCCTGTACCGGCAGGGATCAGGTGTCCGACAAGTACGTTCTCTTTCAATCCGAGAAGGTTGTCGGCTTTGGCCTGAGTGGCTGCCTGTGTAAGTACTTTGGTTGTTTCCTGGAAGGATGCTGCTGAAAGGAAGCTGTTAGTTTGCAGTGAAGCCTTGGTGATTCCCTGCAGCACCTGGCGTGCAGTGGCCGGTTGAGCATCCCTGGAATCGACAACCTGTTTATCCTTTCTCTTGAGCATGGAGTTCTCATCCCTGAGTTTCCTGGCAGACATGATCTGTCCGGACTTTATCGTTTCTGAATCACCACATTCGATAACTACCTTCTTACCGAAGATCTCGTCATTCTCATCCTGGAAGGCAGTCTTATTAACAAGTTCTCCTTCAAGGAATTTGGTGTCACCCGGATCAGCAACTTCTACTTTACGCATCATCTGACGGACGATAGTCTCGAAGTGCTTATCGTTGATCTTCACACCCTGAAGACGGTAAACCTCCTGTACCTCATTCACGATATACTCCTGAACCTTCATCGGCCCCTTAATGGCGAGGATGTCGGCAGGTGTCATCGCACCTTCTGAAAGTGGAGTACCGGCTTTTACAAAGTCATTCTCCTGTGCAAGTATCTGCTTTGATGTTGGGATGAGGTAACGTTTCTCTTCACCTGTTTTTGAAGTGATGATGATCTCACGATTACCACGCTTCAGCTTCTTCCCAAATGATACAACACCGTCGATTTCCGATACTTTTGCGGGATCTGAAGGATTCCTGGCTTCGAAAAGCTCTGTTACCCTTGGCAGACCACCGGTGATATCACCAGATTTTCCAACGGCACGCGGGATTTTTACCAGCGGCTCACCGGCCTTGATCTTATGCCCTTCCTCCACGATGATGTGTGCACCTACTGGAATATCGTAGGTCTTCACCACCTGTTTCTTGGCATCAAGGATCTTGATGGTCGGGTTTTTGGCTTTCTGACGTGATTCAATGATCACTTTGTCGATATAACCGGTCTGCTCATCAGATTCGACACGGTATGTTCTACCTTCAAGAATATTCTCATATTCAATGGTTCCGCTAACCTCTGAGAGGATTACGGCATTGTATGGATCCCATGATGCGATCAGGTCAGCTTTCTTCACCTTGATATTGGATTTGCGGTGCAGCGTTGATCCGTAAGGGATATTCGCTGAGGCAAGCGTGATGCCTGTCTCTTCATCCATGATTCTCATTTCAGCTGAACGGCCGATAACGATTTGTGTCTTCTCACCTTCTGCATTTGTATAATCAACTGATCTGAGCTCATCGATATACATCTTGCCATCGAATTTAGCTTCAATTTTAGAAGAAATCGCAATGTTGGAAGCAGTACCCCCAACGTGGAATGTACGCAGTGTCAGCTGTGTTCCCGGCTCACCAATCGACTGAGCGGCGATCACACCAACGGCTTCACCGGCCTGGACAAGCTGTCCGGAGGCAAGGTTACGACCATAACATTTTGCACATACACCTTTCTTCGCCTCACAGGTCAATACCGACCTGATCTCAACAGTTTCAATAGGCGATTCTTCTATAGCCCTGGCCACAGTTTCCGTGATTTCTTCACCGAGGCCAATGATCAATTCATCGCTCAGCGGATTGAAGATATCATGGAGTGTTACACGGCCAAGTATGCGATCATAGAGTGTTTCTACAACCTCTTCATTCTTCTTCAAGGCAGATGTTGTCAGCCCCCTGAGTGTACCGCAGTCTGTTTCAGAAATGATCACATCCTGGGCAACATCTACAAGCCTACGTGTCAGGTAACCGGCATCAGCAGTTTTAAGCGCTGTATCCGCCAGACCTTTACGGGCACCGTGAGTAGAAATAAAGTACTCAAGTACTGAAAGCCCTTCCTTAAAGTTTGAAAGAATAGGGTTTTCGATGATCTCACCACCGGTAGCACCGGACTTCTGTGGCTTAGCCATCAGCCCCCTCATACCTGAAAGCTGACGAATCTGCTCCTTGGAACCCCTCGCACCTGAGTCGAGCATCATATAAACTGGGTTGAAACCCTGGTCGTCCTTGGAGAGGATATCCATCAGGATATGGGTAAGCTTGGAATTGGTATGTGTCCAGATATCAATGATCTGGTTATAACGTTCATTGTTAGTGATGAAACCCATATTATAGTTGTTCACCACTTCATCAACCTCAGCATTTGCATCGGCGATGAGTTCCTTCTTAGCTTCCGGAATGAGTACATCACCCAGGTTAAATGACAATCCACCTTTGAACGCCATGCGGAACCCGGTATTCTTGATATCATCAAGAAATTTCGCAGTGGCTGCAGTTCCTGTGTGGATCAGCACGTCACCAATAATATCTCTCAGCGCTTTTTTGGTCAGCAGCTGGTTGATATATGGATAGCCTTCGGGAACATTCTGGTTGAACAGTACGCGTCCAACAGTAGTTTCAATGGTTTCCTCCACATATTCACCATCTTTGAAATTGTTGATGACCACGTGAATGATCGCATGGAGGTCGGCTTTTTTCTCATTGTAGGCAATAATTACCTCTTCAGGAGAATAGAACCTTTTACCTTCACCCTGAACAGCTTGCTCTTTGGTACCTCTCCTGGCTTTCGTCAGGTAATACAACCCAAGTACCATATCCTGTGAAGGAACAGTAATTGGAGCACCATTCGCGGGGTTCAAAATATTGTGTGATGCCAGCATGAGGATCTGTGCCTCTAAGATGGCAGCATTGCCGAGCGGTACGTGAACAGCCATCTGGTCACCGTCGAAGTCAGCATTGAACGCTGTACAAACGAGTGGGTGCAATTGAATGGCTTTACCTTCTATAAGCTTGGGCTGGAATGCCTGAATACCCAAACGGTGAAGGGTAGGGGCACGGTTTAGCATAATCGGGTGTCCTTTGAGGATGTTTTCCAGGATATCCCAAACTACGGGATCTTTCCTGTCGACGATCTTCTTGGCAGACTTCACGGTTTTCACGATACCTCTCTCAAGAAGTTTCCTGATTATAAAAGGCTTGAACAGTTCAGCTGCCATAGCCTTTGGAATACCACATTCGTTCAGGCTAAGCTCCGGACCAACAACGATCACAGAACGGCCTGAATAGTCGACACGTTTACCGAGAAGGTTCTGACGGAAACGGCCTTGCTTGCCTTTAAGGCTGTCAGACAGTGACTTGAGCGCCCTATTTGAGTCAGTCTTAACAGCATTGGCTTTCCTTGAGTTATCGAAAAGAGAATCAACAGCTTCCTGGAGCATACGTTTTTCATTACGCATGATCACATCAGGAGCTTTTATCTCGATCAGTCTTTTCAGCCTGTTGTTCCTGATGATTACCCTGCGGTAAAGATCATTCAGGTCGGATGTGGCAAAACGGCCACCATCCAGGGGAACAAGCGGACGCAGCTCAGGTGGTATCACCGGAACTACTTTTACGATCATCCATTCTGGTCTGTTTTCAATCCTGTTCCTTGAATCCCTGAAGGCTTCAAACACCTGGAGCCTTTTCAAAGCGTCTGCTTTACGCTGCTGTGATGTCTCTGTGTTTGCTTTATGCCTCAGATCAAAGGAAACCTGGTCAAGGTCTATCCTGGCGAGGAGATCATGGATAGCCTCAGCACCCATCTTGGCAATGAACTTATTAGGATCACTGTCATCGAGGTACTGGTTATCTGCCGGAAGGCCTTCAACAATGTCGAAATATTCTTCTTCCGTCAGGAAATCCATTAAGCCGACGCCATCAGCTTCTTTAAGACCCGGTTGGATAACTACATAACGCTCGTAATAAATAATGGTATCGAGCTTTTTGGTCTGCAGTCCGAGGAGTGCACCAATCTTGTTGGGCAAGGATTTAAAAAACCAGATATGGGCAACGGGTACCACAAGTTGAATGTGTCCCGTTCGTTCCCTTCTAACTTTCTTTTCAGTTACTTCAACACCACAACGGTCACAAATGATCCCTTTGTAACGAATCCTTTTGTATTTTCCGCAGTGACATTCCCAGTCTTTTACCGGGCCGAATATCCTCTCACAAAACAGGCCGTCGCGCTCTGGCTTGTAGGTCCTGTAGTTGATGGTTTCCGGCTTAAGTACTTCGCCGTATGACCTTTCGAGGATGGATTCAGGTGAAGCAAGACTAACTAAAATCTTGGAGAAATCGCTTGTAATTTTGCTGTCTTTTCTGAACGCCATATATATATAATATTATTGTAAACAATTAAATACTAACACTTAAAAGTCGAATGCACCTATTCAAAGGTGACGTTCAGGCCGAGGCCTCTGAGTTCGTGTATCAGAACGTTGAATGATTCAGGAATACCCGGGATCGGCATATTTTCACCTTTAACTATGGCTTCATACGCTTTTGCCCTTCCCTGAACATCATCTGATTTCACTGTCAGAATCTCCTGTAGCACGTTGGCAGCACCAAATGCTTCAAGGGCCCAGACCTCCATTTCACCAAAACGCTGCCCACCAAATTGTGCTTTACCACCAAGTGGCTGTTGCGTAATGAGGGAGTAGGGTCCGATAGACCTGGCATGCATCTTATCATCCACCATATGGTGCAGTTTCAGCATGTATATATATCCAACTGTTGTGGGCTGGTCGAACCTTTCACCGGTCTCGCCGTCATGCAGCCATACTTTTCCGTTTTCAGGGATGCCTGATTTCTTAACAAGTTCGGTGATCTGCTCTATGCTGGCACCATCAAAGATCGGTGTTGCATATCGCTCACCAAGCTTCATACCGGCCCATCCAAGTACAGTTTCGTAGATCTGTCCAAGGTTCATACGTGAAGGTACGCCCAATGGGTTGAGGACGATGTCGACAGGTGTTCCATCTTCCAGGAACGGCATATCTTCCTGCCTTACTATCTTAGCAACGATACCTTTGTTACCGTGACGCCCTGACATCTTATCACCAACCTTCAGTTTACGTTTCTTCACAACGAATACCTTGGCCATCTGAACAATACCGTTTGGAAGCTCATCACCAACAGTGGCAACAAATTTCTTACGGTTATGCTCACCAAGGATCTCCTTGTACTTAACATTAAAGTTGTTGATCACTTGTATGATCAGCTCGTTCTTTGCTTTATCAGTGGTCCATTTGCTTGGGTTCACTGTAATATAATCGATAGCCGATAGGGCTTTCTGTGTGAATTTAGACTTCTTAGGAATCTGTACTTCCTTGAAATTGTTAGTTACCCCCTGAGAGGTCTTTCCACTTACAAGAACAGTAAGTTTCTCGGTAAGCCTTAATTTAAGGTCAGCAACTTCCTTATTAAAGGCATCCTGCAGTGCAGCGATTACATCTTTCTCTTTAGCTTTCGACTTCCTGTCTTTTACTGACCTGGAGAACAGCTTGTTATCGATCACAACACCCTGCATGGCAGGAGGTGCTTTCAAGGATGCATTCTTTACATCACCTGCTTTATCACCAAAGATCGCACGCAGCAGTTTTTCTTCCGGGGTAGGATCACTTTCACCTTTCGGGGTGATCTTACCGATCAGAATATCACCTTCAGATACTTCAGCACCAACTCTGATCAATCCATTCTCGTCAAGATCTTTGGTTGCTTCCGCACTAACATTCGGAATATCGTTTGTAAGCTCTTCCACACCACGTTTTGTATCCCTTACTTCAAGGGTAAACTCTTCAATGTGTATAGAGGTAAAGATATCTTCGCGAACAACACGTTCGGAAATCACAATAGCATCCTCGAAGTTATATCCTTTCCAGGGCATAAAGGCTACCATCATGTTACGTCCAAGGGCAAGCTCGCCATTTTGAGTAGCATAACCTTCGCAAAGCACCTGTCCTTTCTTCACCTTATCGCCTTTTTTCACGATAGGGCTGAGGGTTACGCTGGTGTTCTGGTTAGTACGCATGAACTTGGTAAGGCGATATTTCCTGACGTCATCATTAAAGCTGACCAGTTTTTCCTCATCCATTCTGGAATAGCGGATCACAATCTCATCCGCATCAACATATTCCACGATGCCTTCGCCTTCGGCGTTGACCAGAACACGTGAATCCTGGGCTACATCTACTTCAATACCTGTTCCTACCAGTGGTATTTCAGGTTTCATCAGTGGTACAGCCTGGCGCATCATATTAGATCCCATCAAAGCCCTGTTCGCATCATCATGTTCCAGGAATGGAATAAGTGATGCAGCAATGGATGCGATCTGGTTAGGTGCACTGTCGATAAGGTCAACTTCAGTTTTATCGATAATAGGATAATCTGCCTGGTAGCGGACTTTCACTTTATCTCTGACAAAAGAACCATCATCCTTCAGCAAAGTACTTGCCTGGGCGATAATCTTTTCTTCTTCTTCTTCGGCAGAAAGGTAAATGGGTGACTCATTAAGGTTCACCTTACCATTTTCTACCTTCCTGTATGGGGTTTCAATGAAACCAAGTTTGTTGATCTTGGCATATACACAGAGTGAGGAGATTAGCCCGATATTTGGACCCTCAGGGGTTTCGATGGTACACAAACGCCCGTAGTGGGTATAGTGTACATCCCTGACCTCAAATCCTGCTCTTTCCCTTGACAGACCACCAGGTCCAAGTGCGGAAACCCTACGCTTGTGCGTAATCTCCGACAGTGGGTTGGTCTGGTCCATAAACTGGGAAAGCTGGTTTGTGCCAAAGAATGAATTGATCACCGAAGAAAGTGTTTTGGCATTAATCAGGTCAGTAGGGGTGAAGACCTCATTGTCTCTCACATTCATCCTTTCCCTGATGGTACGTGCCATACGTGCAAGGCCGACACCGAATTGTGAGTACAATTGCTCACCTACGGTCCTGACCCTACGATTACTCAGGTGGTCGATATCATCAACATCTGTCTTTGCATTTGCAAGCATGATCAGGTGCTTGATGATGGAAATAATATCCTCCTTGGTCAATACCTTGATATCGCTAGCAGTTTCCAGATTCAGCTTTTTGTTGATCCTGTAACGCCCTACATCACCAAGGTCGTATCGCTTATCAGAGAAGAAGAGCTTGTCAATAATGCCTCTTGCTGTTTCTTCATCAGGTGGCTCAGCATTACGCAATTGCCTGTAAATGAATTCAACAGCCTCTTTCTCTGAGTTGGCGGTATCTTTTTGTAATGTATTGAAAATAATACTGTAATCACCGGTTGAAATGTCTTCCCTGTGGAGGAGGACGGTCTTAATGCCGGCATCAACAATCATGTCGATATGTTCAGCTTCAAGCTCAGTTTCACGATCGATGATCACCTCTGTCCTTTCGATGGAAACAACTTCGCCTGTATCTTCATCGACGAAATCTTCAATCCATGAGCGCAAAACCCTTGCAGCGAGCCTTCTTCCGAGTATACGTTTAAGGCCTGCCTTGCTGACTTTGATCTCTTCAGCCAGGTCAAAGATCTCAAGGATATCCTTATCGCTTTCGTAACCGATTGCACGAAGCAGCGTTGTAACGGGTAATTTCTTCTTTCTGTCGATGTAGGCGTACATCACATTGTTGATATCAGTGGTGAATTCCATCCAGGATCCTTTAAAAGGAATGATCCTCGCGGAATACAGCTGGCTACCATTTGCATGCAGGGTAGTCCCAAAAAATACGCCTGGTGAGCGGTGCAGCTGTGATACTACAACACGCTCAGCACCATTGACCACGAAGGTACCTTTTGGGGTCAGATAAGGTATCATCCCCAGGTACACATCCTGTACAATGGTTTCAAAATCTTCATGCTCAGGATCAGTGCAATAGAGTTTCAGTTTTGCCTTCAGGGGCACACTATAAGTTAATCCACGCGCAATGCATTCCTCGATGGAATACCTGGGTGGGTCAACGAAATAGTCTAGAAATTCTAATACAAAGTTGTTCCTGGCATCAGAAATAGGAAAGTTTTCGCTGAATACTTTGTACAATCCTTCGTTTACACGATTTTCCGGATTGGTGTCAAGTTGGAAGAAATCCTGGAACGACTTAAGTTGGATCTCAAGAAGGTCAGGGTATTCAGTTCGTATCTGCGAACTTCCAAAGTTGATTTTTTTGAATTTTTCTACAGCCAAGGTTATAAGGTTTTAATCCCGATTACTCGGGATGAAGTCAAGAAAATATTTTAAAGAACAAAATGCGAAATTGACCTGCTTCCTGGAACCTAGTCCCGGAAGAGGTCAATTTCGATATAAGAAGAAACCTTATTTAACTTCAACCTCTGCTCCGGCTTCCTCTAATTGTTTTTGTAAAGCTTCAGCTTCATCTTTAGTTACGCCTTCTTTGATCGCTTTAGGAGCTGCATCTACAAGCTCTTTAGCTTCTTTCAGGCCAAGGCTGGTCAGTTCTTTAACCAGTTTTACAACAGCAAGTTTAGACTGCCCCGCAGCTTTGATGATAACATCAAATGCGGTTTGTTCTTCGCCACCTGCAGCACCATCAGCACCACCGGCGCCTGGAGCAGCAACTACTGCAGCAGCTGCAGCTGGCTCAATGCCATATTCCTCCTTAAGGATCTCTGCCAGCTCATTTACTTCTTTTACAGTTAAATTTACCAATTCTTCTGCAAATTTTTTCAGATCTGCCATTTTATTACTCTTTTTTAATGATTGTTATTTTTCTAAAATTGTATACAATAATTATTCAGATTTCTCTGAAAGTGTTTTCACAACACCGGAAAGGATGTTTCCTCCGCTCTGCAATGCAGACATAACGTTGCTGACAGGTGATTGCAGTAATCCAATAATATCGCCAACAAGCTCATTTTTGGATTTAATTGCAACCAGGAAGTCTAGCTGATCGTCACCTACGTAGGTCATTTCCTCGATATATGCGCCTTTCAGGATCGGGCGTCCAGTTGTTTTTCTGAACTCCTTGATCAGCTTGGCAGGTGCATTTCCGGCTTCTGCAAACATGATAGACGTGGGGCCTTTAAGAATGTCATAAAGTCCTTCCAGGTCCTTTTCGGTCTTTTCCATTGCTTTTTTGAGCAATGTGTTTTTAACGACCGTGAGGGTCACTTCACGCTTGAAGCATAATCTACGAAGCGCTGAAGTATCTTCGGCGTTCAATTCTGAAGTATCAGCAATGTAAAAGTTATTGTTGTTACTCAGCCGATCAGCCAATGCTTCAACCACTTGGTTTTTTTCTTCTTTTTTCATAGTTATTAGCTTCTTTGCAAAAGATTAAGTAGCAATAGATTTCGGTTCGATCTGAATACCCGGACTCATGGTACTGGAGAGCACAACACTCCTCAAATATGTACCTTTTGAGGACGATGGTTTCAGCTTAACGATGGTTTGAAGGATCTCCTTCACATTCTCGAGCAGTTTGTCTTCTTCAAATGAAGTTTTTCCTACTGCTGCGTGAATGATACCGAATTTGTCGACTTTAAAGTCGATTTTACCGGCTTTCACCTCACTAACAGCCTTCGCGATATCCATTGTCACAGTTCCTGTTTTCGGATTTGGCATCAATCCTCTTGGGCCCAATACTTTACCAAGGGGTCCAACTTTACCCATAACGCTCGGCATGGTTACTACCACGTCGAACTCGATCCAGCCTTTTTTGATCTTTTCGATGAAATCATCGAGACCAACAAGGTCGGCACCGGCAGCCTTTGCTTCTTCCTCCTTATCGGGGGTACAAAGTACCAATACTCTAACCTCTTTACCTGTACCGTTGGGCAAGGTTACGATTCCCCTGACCATTTGATTGGCCTTTCGTGGGTCGACACCAAGTCTTACACTTACATCAACAGAAGCATCGAAGTTTACATCGGTAATTTCCTTGACAAGCTTTACAGCTTCTTCAACGGAATAGATACCGTCTCTGTCAAACTTTTCGTCTGCTGTTTTCTGTTTCTTTGTTAGTTTAGCCATTTTTCGCTTAACTCGTTTAGATAGTTTTTACTACGACCTGACTTAGCAAGCCAACTACTTTTTCTGATCAAAAGGAGCAGATCCTTTAATTTTAAGACCCATACTTCTTGCAGTTCCTGCAACCATCCTCATTGCTGATTCAACTTCGAAAGCATTCAGATCAACCATTTTAGCTTCAGCAATTGCACGAACCTGATCCCAGGTCACGCTTGCCACTTTAGTACGGTTAGGTTCCGGAGAACCTTTTTTGATCTTTGCTGCATCGAGTAATTGAACGGCAACAGGAGGAGTTTTAATGATAAAATCAAATGATTTATCTTTATAAACCGTAATGATGACTGGCAATACCTTTCCTGCCTGGTCCTGGGTTCTCGCGTTGAACTGCTTACAGAACTCCATGATGTTGATGCCTTTTGCACCAAGCGCTGGACCAATGGGAGGTGAAGGGTTTGCCGCGCCCCCTCTGATTTGTAGCTTGATAAGTCCGCTAACTTCTTTTGCCATTTTGAATGTACTCTTAATGGATTAACAAAACAGGTCTACTCTTTTTCAACCTGCATAAAACCGAGTTCCAAAGGTGTTTTTCGACCGAAGATCTTCACCATCACTTTCAACTTCTTCTTCTCTTCGTTGATCTCCTCAATAATGCCGCTAAAGCTGTTGAAAGGGCCGTCGATGACCTTTACGGTTTCTCCGACGATGAAGGGGATATTAACCTCTTCACCCAGTTCAGCAAGTTCATCAACTTTACCGAGTATCCTATTTACCTCTACCGGTCTGATAGGATCCGGTTCTCCTTTGGTTCCCAGAAACCCAAGGACGTTGGGAATGTTCCGGATAATATGCGGAATTTCCCCCGTGAGTGCTGCTTCAATAAGTACATAACCAGGGAAATAATTTCTTTCCTTACTGATTTTCTTTCCTTTCCTAACCTGATATACCTTCTCCGTAGGAATCAGTATTTGAGAAATATAGTCCTGTAAATTTAGACGATCAATTTCGTGTTCAAGGTATTCTTTTACCTTTTTCTCTTTTCCACTAATCGCCCGTACTACGTACCACTTTTTTAATTGCTCACTCATTCGTGTCAGTGGGATTGGTTATTATCAAACGATATTAATTACGCTAGCTCGTTCAGTCATACTCTAAAAAAGAGTGTAGAACTGTTCGAGTAAAGTCTGAAATGAGATATCCATCATATAAACGATAAATGCGATTATGAGGGAAGCAATGGATACAACGATTGCAGAATTCTGCAATTCACTCCAGGATGGCCATGATACCTTGTGAATCAATTCATCATAGCTATCTTCAATGTACGCCTGAAATTTGAACTTAGCCATTTGTTTTAATGTTTTTAGCACGGGTGGTAGGACTCGAACCCACAACCAATGGTTTTGGAGACCACTACTCTACCAGTTGAGCTACACCCGTATGATCGAGATACGACGAAGCACCCCTGTTAAACGGGGTGCAATTGGTCATATCTCAATATATTTTATTACTCAATAATATCAGTTACCTGTCCGGCACCTACTGTACGACCACCTTCACGGATAGCAAAACGCAGACCTTTGTCCATCGCTACTGCTGCGATCAGATGAACTTCAATAGTAAGGTTGTCGCCTGGCATAACCATTTCAACACCGTCGGGGAGCATGATCTCACCGGTTACATCAGTTGTTCTGAAGTAGAATTGAGGACGATACTTGTTGTGGAATGGAGTGTGACGTCCACCTTCTTCTTTCTTCAGGATATAAACCTCAGCTTTTATTTTGGTGTGTGGTGTAATTGATCCGGGGGTAGCAATTACCATACCGCGTGAAATCTCATTCTTGTCGATACCACGGAGGAGAAGACCAGCATTGTCACCAGCTTCACCACGATCGAGGATCTTACGGAACATCTCAACACCAGTAACAACTGATTTCAGCTTTTCAGCACCCATACCTACGATGTCAACAGGGTCACCTGAGTTGATAACACCAGTTTCAATCCTACCGGTAGCAACGGTACCACGACCTGTGATTGAGAATACATCCTCAACGGGCATCAGGAATGGTTTATCCACGTCACGTGGTGGCAGTGGGATCCATGTATCACAAGCATCCATGAGCTCCATGATTTTTTCTGACCATTTTTCCTCTTTGTTCAATGCACCAAGTGCAGAACCTTGGATAACAGGAGTGTTGTCGCCATCGAATTCGTAGAATGAGAGCAGTTCCCTGATTTCCATTTCAACAAGTTCCAGAAGTTCTTCGTCGTCAACCATGTCAACTTTGTTCATGAAAACAACGATCTTAGGTACACCTACCTGACGTGCAAGCAGGATATGCTCACGAGTCTGGGGCATTGGGCCGTCAGTGGCAGCTACAACAAGGATAGCTCCATCCATCTGGGCAGCACCGGTAACCATATTCTTAACGTAGTCAGCGTGACCAGGACAGTCAACGTGTGCATAGTGCCTGTTGTCAGTCTCGTACTCAACGTGAGCAGTGTTAATGGTAATACCTCTTTCTTTTTCTTCCGGGGCATTGTCAATCTCGTCGAAAGATTTGAATGCCGCCAGACCTTTGTCCTGCAGGTTCAGTGTGATGGCTGCAGTAAGGGTTGTTTTCCCGTGGTCAACGTGACCAATGGTACCAATGTTAACATGTGGTTTGGAACGATCAAATTTTTCTTTAGCCATATCAATTTAAATTTAAAATAATTATGTACGTTCAAAGTACGTTTTCAAAATAGTTTCGAGCCATTGATGAGAATTGAACTCATGACCTCTTCCTTACCAAGGAAGTGCTCTACCC
>QMPN01000042.1 GCA_003648575.1 Bacteroidota bacterium | reverse complement strand
TCCCTCCACAAGACAGGGCGCAATGGGAAAATTTCAAGGAATTTATTCATTCTGATCGACTGAACGGTAAATACAGGGCGCTGATGGCTAAAGGTTATTATTTCCCTTCCGCTCTTGCAGAAATGGAGTATAAAAACAGTTCCGACATCATGGGCTTCAGGTATGTAGGCCTTCATTATGGCGACATTGCTGATAGCCTGGTACCGGAATCAACCGATAGGCAGTATAAAGAGTTTTACGAAAAGATCAAACATCAATACGTTGAGGTCACCACCAGGGATATTGAATATGTTGTTTTTAACATTTTGCCCTCTGAGAAAGACCTGATGGAGATCGAAGAAGAAACCCTGAATATTTTTGATGAATGGGTTAAAAGCAACGATCCGGCTGAATATGTAAACAATATTCCGGGTAACCGCTATGACAGCAGCTGGGTTGCCAAAGGCGAGCTTCCAATTATGATCGATTCGATCATGTTTGCAGGGGACCTTGGTACATTTATCGAGCCTTACAGAGAGGGTTCGTCATGGTATATGGCCTGCCTGATGGATAAAGATGTCCGACCTGATTCTGCCAGCGCAGAGCATGTTCTGATCGCTTATCAGGGAGCCTTCAGGGGAGACCCTGAAATCACTCGCACAAGAGAAGAGGCAGAACAGCTTGCCGATAGTATTTATAATGTTCTCAGGCGTGATGCTTCCAAACTAACAGAGGTTGCCATTGCTATGTCAAACGATGGATCTGTTGTCAACAACAGCGGTAATATTGGCTGGTTCCTGGATGGCCAGATGGTTCATAATTTCAATGATGCCACCATCAATGGTAAGGTAGGGGATGTAGTATTGGTTGAAACTGTTTTCGGTTTTCACATCATTCATATTACCGGCCTCACCGACGCTGAAGAAAGGGTTAGAATAGCTCAAATCGAAATGCCGATCGAATACAGCTCTGAAACCTATGATATTTATTATGCCCAGGCCAGGAGGTTTGCAGGTGAAAATGATACCCGTGAGAAATTCGACCAGGCAGTAATAGACGAAGGATTAGAAAAAAGGGAGGCACGGTATATCAGGGACATGCAAAGGGATCTTCCGGGCCTGGAAAATACCCGCCAGATTATTCGCTGGGTATTCTGGGATGAAAGGGAAGAAGGTGATGTTTCGCCTTTATTTGATATTGGTGGTAAGATTCTTGTCGTTGTTTATACCAAGGGCTCTGAAGCCGGTATTGCTCCTTTCGAAACACTGAAAGACCGTATTGCCACCAGGGTACAAAATGAACGTAAGGCTGAGTATTACGCCGAAAAGATCAATGAGCTTGGGACAGATGATATTTATGTCATTGCACAGGCATTCAATGTTAAGGTTGACACCAACGAAAACATGACATTTGCCACAAGAAACCTTCCCGGTTATGGTACTGAGCATGATGTTATTGGTTCAATCTTTGCCATGAGCGAAGGCCAGAATTCCGGTATACTTAATGGTGCAGGGGGGGTATTTGTTGTTGAGGTGGATAAGGTATTCAGGGCTCCCGCCATGGATAACTACGCTGCTATTATGAGGCAGAAAAAGATGAACTTCGATTCATTCCTCAATAACAACATGCCATATAAGGCGATTGAAAATAATGCTGACCTCAAGGACTACAGGAGATATTTCTACTAGGATATATTGTACTTAAAATATCAAAAAGCACCTTTCCTGGTGCTTTTTTTTATGCATTCATGCGCATGGCTTCTACAGGGTCAAGCCTGGATGCCATCAGGGCCGGAACATAACCCGCGATCAACCCTATTACAGAAGAGGTAGCAATTCCTATTATGATCTTATTCCATGTAAGCAGGATCTCAAAACCCAGTATCTGGGTTCCTGCATAAGAACCGGCAAGCACCAGCAACAAACCCACACCCCCGCCTATAAGTGACAGAAAAATGGCTTCGAAAAGAAACTGAATCAGTATGAAAAAGTTCTTGGCGCCCAGCGATTTCTGTATTCCGATGATGTTGGTCCTTTCCCTGACCGAAACAAACATAATGTTGGCAATACCAAATCCGCCAACAATTAATGAGAAGCCTCCAATAATCCATCCTACAATGGCTATTATCTTAAATAATTGATCAAAACTCTGGGTTATAATATCGGTTTCATTGATCGCAAAATCATTATCTGCCGAGGGTTTAAGCTTATGTATGGACCGGACAACGCCGGTAAGCTCATCGATCAGTTCCTGGTTGGTTATGTATGGCTTGGCCCGCACCACAATAGTGGTGCCCATATTTTTGATATCGAGTACGGTTCGTGCATAGTTCATGGGGATGATCACCTGCTCGTCGGATCCCCCGCCAAAGAGGTCCTCGCCCTCTTTTTTCAATACGCCAATCACCTCCAGTTTTTGATTAAACACCTTTACCTTTCTCCCGACCGGTTCGAGGGTGTTAAAGAGATTTTCTGCGATGGTGGCACCGAGTATAATCACACTTTTGCCACTATTCGACTCAATTGGGGTGAAATATCTGCCGCCTGCGATCTCCATGGGCATGATCTTACCAAAATCATGCGTAATAGCCATCACATTGACATCTTCAACCCTGTTGCTTAAATAGTGAACAGTCCTTGAAACATCAATAAACATAGCCGCACCTTCGGCTGCGGTGCTTCTTTTTTGTATCTCTCTCAGATCCTTCATGGTGGGCTCCGGGCGCTGATAGTATTTCCACCAGGGATAATTATTGCCTCCCATGGCCCAGGGCCATTTCTGAATAAAAACCACATTGCTGCCCAGAGATTCGATGCCTTTTCGCATGGAGCGCTCAAGAGAATCGAAGACAGTTAGTACGCTGATGATGGTAAAAATGCCGATAGTCAGGCCCAGAAGAGTTAGAATAGTCCTTGTTTTATTTACCATCAATTCATGGATGGCAAAAACATAACTTTCCCGTAAGAGTTTAAAAAAGATCATACTATCGGAGGATCAAACAAAATGTAAAGTTATGCAATATATTTAAAAATATGCACTAAATTTGGGGTTTGCGGACTTCGCAGTACATTACCGAAATCATCTTTTAGTGAAAAAATTTAAACGGGCACTCATATCGGTTTATCATAAAAAAGGGCTGGAAGAAATCCTTGCCCTGCTCAATAATTTTGGGGTAGAGATCATCTCCACCGGTGGAACCTATAATTTTATTAATGAACTGGGAATCAAAGCTATAACCGTTGAATCCCTGACCTCATATCCATCTATACTCGGCGGAAGGGTTAAAACTCTACACCCCAAGGTGTTTGGTGGAATCCTGGGTAGGAGGGAACACGAACTCGACCAGGCACATTTTATCGAATATGATATTCCGGAGATCGACCTGGTTATTGTTGACCTATATCCTTTTGAGGAAACCGTGGCCGCCACTCAAGATGAGGCTGAGGTCATTGAAAAGATCGATATCGGAGGCGTATCACTGATCAGGGCTGCCGCCAAAAATTTTAAAGATGTGCTCATCGTTCCTGCCATGGATTATTATAATGAGTTGTTTCAGCTTCTAAAAGATAATGGGGGAAGTGCAGACCTGGAAGACAGAAGGCGCTTCGCCGGATATGCTTTTAATATTTCTTCTCATTACGATACGGCCATATATAATTACTTTTCCGAAGGTGATGATGCATTTAAGATAAGCTATCGTGAATCAGTGCCTTTGCGCTATGGTGAAAATCCTCATCAGCAGGGTACATTTTTTGGAAAAATTGATCAGGTTTTCGAACAATTACACGGTAAAGCCATTTCGTATAATAATCTGGGTGACCTGGATGCAGCCATTAACCTGATCGATGAGTTTGATGAAACGACTTTTGCCATCCTGAAGCATAATAATGCCTGTGGTATTGCAAGCAGGCCTTTATTGCTCGACGCCTGGAAGGATGCCCTGGCGGGTGATTCCGTCTCTGCTTTTGGCGGCGTACTGGTATGCAATAAAAATATTGACGGAGCCACAGCTGAAGAGATCAATAAATTATTCTTTGAGATCATCCTGGCTCCCGGCTATGACGAAGATGCGCTGCACACACTAAAAAGTAAAAAGAACAGGATTATCCTGACAAGAAAAGAGGGCAAACTACCGTTAAAGATATTCCGGTCACTGCTCAATGGAATTATTGTTCAGGAAAAGGACATGAATACCGAAAGTGAAGGCGATCTTCAGGCGGCCACTCAAAAGCTTCCTGTTGAAGCTGAAACCAAAGATTTGCTGTTTGCAAACAAGCTGGTAAAGCATACGAAATCGAATGCCATTGTCCTTGTAAAAAACAAACAGTTGATTGCCAGTGGGGTGGGACAAACATCCAGGGTCGATGCGTTGAAGCAGGCTATTGCCAAGGCCGGGGAATTTGGTTTCGACCTGCATGGTGCTGTGATGGCATCAGATGCATTTTTCCCTTTTGCCGACTCTGTCGAGATTGCTGATAAAGCAGGTATCACGGCAGTGATCCAGCCCGGGGGATCGGTCAGGGATCAGGATTCTATCGACTATTGCAATGAACATAAAATGGCAATGGTATTTACAGGAATCCGACATTTTAAACATTAATACTAATAGGATATGGGACTTTTCTCATTGTTTACCAAAGAAATAGCTATTGACCTTGGAACGGCCAATACCATCATCATCTATAACGATAAGGTTGTTGTTGACGAACCGTCGATTGTAGCGATAGAAAGAAATACAGGCAAGATCATTGCTGTTGGAAAACGAGCCATGATGATGCATGGAAAGACACATGAAAATATTAAAACCATCCGGCCTTTGCGTGATGGTGTTATCGCTGATTTTCAATCTGCGGAATATATGATACGGGAGTTGATCAAAATGATCTTTCCCAGGAAAACCATGTTTCCCCCTGCATTGAAAATGGTGATCTGTATCCCTTCTGGTATTACTGAGGTAGAAGAGCGTGCAGTAAAAGATTCCGCCGAGCAGGCAGGTGCTAAAGAAGTTAAACTGATACATGAGCCCATGGCTGCTGCTATCGGGATCGGGATCGACGTGCTTGAGCCAACCGGAAATATGGTGATCGATATTGGTGGTGGCACCAGTGAGATCGCCGTTATCGCCCTGGGTGGGATTGTGAACAATAAGTCGATCAGGGTCGCCGGTGACGATTTTACTTACGATATACAGGAGTATATGCGGAAGCAGCATAACATCAAAATAGGGGAAAGGACGGCTGAAAGGATCAAGATTGAAGTAGGGGCAGCCATTACCGACCTCGAAAATCCTCCTGAAGACCATCCCGTACATGGCAGGGATATGCTTACAGGGATTCCGAAGGAGATTACTGTGAATTATGCTGAGATCGCTAATGCGCTCGATAAATCGATATCGAAGATCGAGGCGGCGGTATTAAACGCACTAGAGATGACCCCGCCGGAGCTTTCCGCCGATATTTACCGTACAGGTATTTACCTGGCAGGAGGAGGTTCAATGCTGAGGGGGCTCGACAAGAGGCTCCATCTCAAAACAAAGCTTCCGATCCATGTTGCAGAAGACCCATTAAGGGCTGTAGCCAGGGGAACAGGTATCGCGCTAAAGAACTTTGACAAGTTTACATTCCTTATCAAATAGGTGGCCAGTCGGAATATCCTGACAGCCAAAAACTTTAATTGTTAACCCGGAAATGGCAAAGCCATGAAGTATCTGTTTATCTTTCTGAAAAAACAGTCGTTCTTCTTCCTGTTTATTTTTCTTGAGCTGGTTGCCATTATCCTTCTTATCAATCACAATAGTTTTCAGGGGTCAAGGATCATTAATTCTACCAACGCCATCACAGGATCCTTTCAGGATGCATTTACATCAATAGGTGATTACTTCTTCCTGAAAGAAGCCAATGAACAGCTGAATGCCGAAAACGCAAGGCTGCACGAACTGTTGCAGAAGAGCACCGTATTTCCTTATAGTGCCATCTCCCAACCCGACACGACATATGCTTTCATTCCCGCCAGGGTGATCAGCAATACAACGCGGGGACGCAATAATTTCATTATGATAAATAGGGGGCGCCTGGATGGCATTGAAAAAGAGATGGGTCTCATCTCCCCGCAGGGGATAGCAGGGATCATTGTAGAGATATCCAGTCACTATGCAACTGCCATGTCGTTACTCCACAAGGATACTAAAATAAGTGCCCGCCTGAAAAATAACGGACAGATGGTGAATGTAAGTTGGGATGGTCTCAGCCCCCGTACCGGGATCGTTGAGGATATACCCACTCACATTATTCCAAAACCCGGAGATACTGTTGTTACCAGTGGTTACTCATTCGTTTTTCCAGGCGACCTCATGATAGGAGTGATCGGTAACAAGGTATTTACAGGGGGAAATCTTAACAGAGCAGAAATAGAATTTTCAACAGATTTTAACAGTCTGCATTTTGTCAATGTGACGAAGAATAATGCTTCAACAGAACTGGACAGTTTGAATATGCAATTAAAGGATGAATAATATTATTGTCAGAAATACCGTTCGCTTTATCGTACTGGTTTTGATCCAGGTTTTCGTGTTGAACAATATTAGTGTCAACGGCTATATCAATCCTTACCTGTATGTATTATTTATCCTTCTGCTGCCTTTTGAAACCCCTGGGTGGTTATTGCTGACATCTTCCTTTGTCCTTGGATTTACCATTGATATTTTTGCGCATACCCCCGGAATGCATACTGCTGCCTCTGTATTTATGGCCTTTTGCAGGCCGGGCCTGATCCGGTTTATCTCCGGCAGCAAGGGTCTTGAGCCGGGAATGGCACCGGGAATAAAAGATATGGGATTCAGATGGTTCTTTTTGTATTCCCTCATCCTTATTTTACTTCACCACCTGCTGTTTTTCTTCCTTGAAATTTTCCGTTTCAACGAATTCGCGCAAACCCTGTATCGTGCTCTCCTAAGTACGTTCTCAACATTTTTACTGGTCTTGCTTGTTGAGTACCTCTTTATCAGAAGGAAAGATAAAGCTTGATGAATTTTACTAGATTTATACCTTAATAACTAACAACGCCTAAGTCCCAACAACTATGAAAAAACTGTTTTATGCCCTGCTGGCTGTAATATTTATAGCCTCCTGTACTACTGAAAAAAAAGATACACATTTTAGCCTTAAAGTAGGTGTCGATACTCTTGTTGACGGATATGCCTATCTTCAAAAACGTGCTGCTGGCCAATGGATCAAACTTGATTCTGCCGTGATGATTGATGGAGCTTTTAATATGCAGGGTGAGATTGCATTTCCGGAGATGCAATATGTTAATATCGATAACATTAAAAGATATGTTCCTGTGTTCTTAGATGCCGGTGAAATTGTTGTAGAAGTAATTAAAGATGATCGTGAGGCTACCACAATTAGCGGCTCTCCTGCACATGAACAATATGAATTATTTGAAGCGAAATTGTCGGTATATAATGACAGAATGAGAAGTATTTACGAAGAATATAGGATCGCAAGAGACTCTGGCCTGGTTGAAGTAAAAGACAGTCTTTCGCTTGTGATGGATGAGGTCTATAAAGAAGAAACAGCTTTCATTAAAGAATATGTGTTGAAGAACAATACCAATGTTACATCGCCTTATATTGCCTATGGAAATTCATATTCATGGACAGTAGCAGAACTGGATAGTGTTATAAATAATTTTGATCTATCTCTTGCTGAATCGCCTGATTATAAACTCCTGGCAGACAGGGTAATTGTTCTAAAACGTGTTGATATCGGTCAGCCTTTGCTCGACTTCTCACAAAAAGACACCAATAATATTGACCTAAACCTGACTGAATTGAGTAAAGGCAAGTATTTGCTTGTTGATTTCTGGGCAGCCTGGTGTGGCCCATGCAGGGCTGAAAATCCTAACATAGTAGCCTGTTACGCTGATTTTCATGAAAAAGGATTTGATGTCCTGGGGGTATCTTTTGACCAGGACAGGGAAAAATGGATACAGGCTATTCATGATGATGGTCTTATCTGGAATCATGTTTCAGACCTTCAGGGATGGGGAAATGCTGCAGGTAAATTATATGGAATACGCTCTGTCCCATCAAGTGTATTGATCGATCCTGATGGTATTATTATTGCCAAAAATCTGAGTGGGGAAGAGCTGAGGGAAAGGCTTGAGGAGTTAATGCCAGAATAATTTACACTTTACTATTTCTCTTTCCAGAGGGTGTTGAAGGATTTTTTTGCCAGGGGTGGAAGTTCCCTGCGCGGACCCCAATTGTTACCTATGGACTTTTTGAAAGTATAATTGCGTACACCGAAGCCTCCCATATCCATATATTTGCGCT
The DNA here is from genome assembly GCA_003648575.1 of Bacteroidota bacterium. Next base: position 7,432 of record QMPN01000042.1, on the reverse strand, counting down.
TCATCATCATCTTTTTCATGCCCTTCATGGTCCATTTCTCGTTTCCGGAAACATGCCCTTCTTTAACCGAATCATGCCTGTTTAAAAGCAGCAGATTATGCAATGGTATCTTGACCGGACAAACCTCGGTGCATGCACCACAAAGGCTGGATGCAAAGCTCAGGTGTTTATAATTGTTCATGCCTTTCATAAAGGGGCTGATAACCGATCCAATAGGCCCTGTATAGGTCGTATTGTATGTGTGGCCACCTATATTCCGATAAACAGGGCAGGCATTCAAACATGCCCCGCAGCGAATACATGATAAAGCAATCCTTTGCCTTTCTTTCTTCAGAAGTTCTGTCCTGTTATTATTCAATAGCACGACATACATCTCCTCCGGGCCATCACTTTCCTTATCCTTCTTTGGTCCACTGATAATGGAGTTATACACTGTGACATGCTGTCCTGTGCCAAAAGATCCCAGTAGTGGCCAGAAAAGTTCAAGGTCAGTAAATGATGGGATGAGCTTTTCGATGCCGGCAACAACAATATGAACTTTAGGAAATGACATAGACAGCATACCGTTTCCTTCATTTTCTGTTAGGGCAACAGATCCGGTATCGGCAATCAGAAAATTACTCCCTGTAATACCAATGTCTGCTGTAATAAAATCTTTCCTGAGCCTTTCCCTTACAAATGCCATGATCTCTTCCGGGCTGCTGTTCTTATCCAGATCGAACAGCTTGCAGAACAACTCAGCAATATCCTCTTTCGACTTATGCATGACCGGAGTCACAATATGGTAGGGTTTTTCTCCTGCAAGCTGTACAATATATTCACCCAGGTCGGTTTCTATTGAATTGATATTGTTTCTCTCCAGGCCATCATTTAGCTCTATCTCCTCTGTGGTCATAGATTTGGACTTGACCACCTTTACAGCTTTATGCTTTTCGCTAATCCGCAGAATTTCTTTTACCGCTTCTGTTGCATCCTGTGCCCAGATAACTTTTCCTCCCCTGCGGGAAAAATTTGATTCAAATTCTATCAGGTATTTTTCAAGGTCGTTGAGAATCTTGTACTTCAGGTGGGCAGCCCTGGTTTTGGCAAGGTCAAGGTCACAAAATTGTTCTTTTCCTTTTAATACAGATGCATCATAACGGGACATATTGTATTTAATAGTCTTCCTATGCACAGCATCAAAGGCCTTTTTATTGGCATCCTGTATGAACTTTTTTTGGATTTCTCCCATCTGCTTTTACTTCAAGGTCTTTGAAATTTTTTCTACCCTGCGTTGATGCCTTCCCCCCTCAAATTCAGTATTTATAAACTTTAAAGCCATTTCCATGGCAAGATCATGACTGATAAATCTTCCGGGTAAGGAAAGAATGTTTGCATTATTATGTTCCCTGGCTAATTGAGCCTGCTCGAGACTCCAGCAAAGTGCAGCACGTACATTCTTATACTTATTGGCTGTCATCTGAGCACCATTTCCGCTACCACAAAGGATGATGCCCATTATAAATTCTCCATCATTCACAGCTTTTGCCAATGGATGTATCATATCCGGATAATCAACACTTTCTGAAGATAATGTTCCCATGTCCTTTATCTGATAACCCAATTTACCAAGTTTTATCTTCAAGAATTCTTTCATCTCGAAACCACCATGATCACAGGCCATTGGAAGAATTTGCTGCTTATCGAACATAATTCGAATTTTTTAACAAAGTTAGCTAAATTTACAGCTGTTTAAATAGGATTGACCCATTTGTTAAAAACTGTTTTCATTCTTATAAACAATACATTGTTAGTAAGGGTCATAAATTGTTATTTTCTTTTAATAGAAAACTGCTTTGTCCTATTTTTCATTAAGAAATAATAAATTAGCCAGAGTTTCGTCATTTTATAACAAGTATTCAACGTATAGTTAACAGTAAAACACCATTAAAACGTACATAAAATATTCACAATATATTAAAGTATTAATTTGTCAATAACTCTATAAAGTATTATTTTTGAGAATATTAAGAAATATAATATATAGTATATTTGTTAGTAAAACTGTATAAATTCAATAGTCAAGAAAATAGATCAAAAGTTTTCAATAGAACTAACAGGATATATACATTATAGGGTTTTATATAAAATTTTATAATAATACATAAGTGTTGATAAGATCGGCCGATATGAATTACAGGGAAGAAATTATTAAATTAAAAAAGGAAAAGAATGCTATCATTCTGGCGCATTACTATCAGATACCGGAGATCCAGGATATAGCCGACTATGTTGGCGACAGCCTTGGCTTAGCGCAGCAGGCAGCTCAAGCTGATGCAGACATGATCGTATTTGCAGGCGTACATTTTATGGCTGAAACTGCTAAGATACTCAGTCCTTCATCCAAGGTGGTATTACCTGATCTTGAAGCCGGCTGCTCGCTGGCCGATTCTTGTCCTCCGAAGGAGTTTGCTGCATTTAAAAAAAAATATGCGGATCATATAGTCATTTCTTATATCAATTGTAGTGCTGCCATTAAGACCATGTCGGATGTGATATGTACCTCCGGAAATGCAAAAGAAATAGTTCATTCCTTTCAAAAAGATCAAAAAATCATTTTTGCCCCGGATAAAAACCTGGGAGGATATATCAATAGTATCAGCGGAAGGGATATGGTTTTATGGGATGGTACCTGTGAGGTGCATGATGTATTGAATACGGAAGCCGTCATCAATTTAAAAATAGAGCATCCTGATGCTAAGTTGGTGGCTCATCCTGAATGTAAAGCGCAGCTACTCGAGTTAGCTGATTTTATAGGTTCTACTACAGCCATGCTTAATTTTACGGGATCCGATGATGCAAAAAAATATATTGTGGCCACTGAAACAGGAATTCTTCATCAAATGAAAAAGAATTCTCCGGAGAAAGAATTTATCATTGTACCCACAGATGAAACCTGTTCTTGTAATGACTGCCCATATATGAAATTAAATACAATGGAAAAGCTTTACAAGTGTATGTTGAATGAATATCCGGAGATCACCCTGGATAAGGATATCATAGAACAGGCCATCAAACCTATCAACAAGATGCTTGATATTTCCAGGAAACTTAAGCTTATCAAATAAATGAAAGTCTTCAGATATATCCTTTTTATTTCAGTATTTCTTATCACTACTGGTATGTATTCCCAGGAAGAAGGATTACCTGACGGCTTAACGGTGTTTTATCATGCCAATGGAGAAAAGAGTAGTGAAGGGATGATAAAAGACGGTAAACCTGAAGGGTACTGGAAAACTTATAGCGAGGAAGGAGTGCTTTTATCGGAAGGAAACAGATTGAACCATTTGCTCGACAGCACCTGGAAGTTTTATGATGAAAGCGGGATACTGAAGATGGAGATCAACTACAGTAAAGGATATAAAAATGGTAACAGAATAACTTACAGGGAAAAGGAGAAAATAGAGGAAAATTTTATTGACGACCTGAAGCAGGGTATCACCACTTATTATTATCCCGACGGACAAATAAAAAAGACCCTGGTTTATGTTGATGGATTGGAAGAGGGGATAGCAAAAGAATATGCGGAAGATGGCAGGATCACACAATTGATCACATATAAGAAAGGCTTTATTTCGAACAGGGAAAGGATCAATAGATTCGATAGTGAAGGCAAAAAACACGGGAACTGGAAATATTTCTATGATGACGGAAGTCTGCAATTAGAGTGCATTTATAAGCATGGATTACGTAATGGTTATTATAAAGAATACGATGTCGATGGGAATCTTTTGTTTGCCTATAAATATGTGGATGGTGAAAAGCAGGAGTTTGTTGCTGAACTTTCAAAGCTGGAGGTTAAAAGAGAATATTATCCTGACGGAAACGTTAAAGTAAAGGCCACTTATAACAAGGAAAATAAACCGGAAGGTGTTTGGAGGGAATATACAGAAGAAGGGGAGGTGGAGAAATCATTTATCTATAAAAATGGGATTGTTATCGGTGAGGGGATCATTACCGAACAAGGTGAGAAAATGGGCGCCTGGAAAGAGTATTTTGATAATGGCCTCTTAAAGGGAGAAGGATATTATGATGCCGACCTCAGGGTAGGATTATGGACCTTTTATCATCGTAATGGTGAGATTGAGCAGAAGGGTGTTTATGACAGCATAGGTCGTTGTGAGGGGGCATGGAACTGGTATTATTCATCAGGGATATTGCAAAGAAAAGAAGGCTTTAAGGAGGGACTTGCCGAAGGTTTGATGACAGAATATGATAATCTTGGAAAAGTTATCATTCAGGGAACCTACTGGAAAGGTCTTGAAGACGGAGGCTGGACCTATGAAATGGGTGATCACAGGGAGGAAGGCGAGTATATCGAAGGCATGCGCGACGGAGAATGGAGGTCATACTTTGCCAATGGGGACCTGAAATTTGAAGGGAAATTTATTGAGGACAATCCGCATGGGGAACATGTGTGGTACTGGGATAACGGGAAACATAAAGACAAAGGAAATTATATCATGGGCCGGAAGCATGGCGATTGGGTCACCTATAACTATGACGGGTCACCATTTCTGGTCATTACCTTCGAGAACGGAATAGAAAAGAAATACGATGGGGTAAAGATCAATCCCGAAAACATCATAGATGATGAATAATTGTTAATTTTGCGAACCTAATATTAAAACAAAAAAGAAATGCTTAAAAACGTATTATTGATTCTCGTGGCTGCTGTAATGGTATGGTCATGCGGAAACCAGCAGGCTGAACAAAAGGAACAGACTGTTGAAGAGGAAGTTGTTGTTGTTGACGAAAAACCCGTTGCATTATCACTTGCTGAATTCGACGAAAAGGCTGAAACTTTTGTTGGAAAAGAAATCATCCTCGAAGGAACAGTGATCCATGTTTGTAAACATGGCGGGCAGAAAATGTTTATTACTGCCGATGATCCGGATGTAAGGATCAAGATCACTACCACCGATGAAACAGCTGCGTTTGATCCAGAACTCGAAGGTTCAGACATTAAAGTTGTTGGAATCGTAGAAGAGATCGAAGCTGAAGTAGTTGGAGAAGGAAAACATGCCGAAGGAGAAGAAGAAGGGCATGAAGAAGATGCAGAGCACGAAAACTACTACCACAAACCACAGTATTCATTGAAATGCATCAAATACGCCGTGGTTGAAAATACACCTGAAGAAAAATAGCTGATAAAGCATTAATTCTTCCGTAAGAATTTGCGAAGGGATCAATAATTATGGTAAATAATATTGATCCCTTCATTTGATATACAAGCATATGGCAAAATTAAAATGGAGAAAATGGTTCAGGGTGATCCACCGTGATTTCGGATACCTTTTTTTCGGGGTTACCCTGGTATATGCCATTTCAGGTATCGCTATCAATCATCTCAATGACTGGAACCCCAATTATGTGATCACAGCGAGTGATATTCAAACCAATATTGATCATCAGTCGGAAAAAGATGATATACTGGCAATGCTGGAAGAGAACGGTGAGCGAAAGAACTACAAAAATCACTACTTTCCCAGCGAAAACGGACTCAAGATCTTTCTTAAAAACGGGGTTGTTTATGTGAACCTGAATTCAGGAAAAGGATTGATAGAAAAAAGCAAGCGACGTCCGATGTTCAGGGAAATGAACTATTTACATTATAATCCTATTAAATACTGGACCTGGTTTTCCGACCTTTATGCCGGAGCCCTAATCGCCCTTGCCATCACAGGGTTATTCCTTGTGAGAGGAAAGAAAGGCATCACCGGCAGGGGAGCCTGGCTAACAGTACTGGGCATACTGATCCCACTGATTTACTTATTCATTTATTTCTACTAAGATGCAGGAACTGATCTTTTTTATCGTTTTCACAGTCTGGTATGCCGGCGCCCTGATCGTATCCGAAAGAATTGGCAAGAAAAGCAGGCTGGGTGAGGAATGGACCTTCTTCATCGGATTTGTGTTTACGCCAATTGTCTCTGCAATCCTTGGCTTGTCACTTAAGAAATAAGAGCTAGTATATTTACCAGAATGTGATCCAGTAACCGGAAATCCTCCCCGCACCTCATCACCCCAATCCCGTACCTCATATCAGCATTTCAAAATCCATCTGCTTTCTGCTGAGATCTATCTTTTTGACACGGATACTCACCTGATCACCTAATTTATACTGCTGCCCGTGGCGTGAGCCGATTACCTGGTAATTGTCTTCATCCAGGTAATAAAAGTCGTCTTCCAGATCCTGAAGACGCACCATTCCTTCGCATTTATTCCCGACGATCTCAACATATATCCCCCACTTGCTGACCCCGGAGATAAGTCCATCAAATTCTTGCCCGATCTTATCCAGCAGGAATTCTGCTTGTTTATACTTAACGGATTCACGTTCAGCCTGTATGGCGCTACGCTCCTGGAGGGAACAGTGAACACATTTGTCTTCATAAACTTCTTTGCTTACCGAAGATCCGCCTTCCAGGTAATGCTCGAGCAGGCGATGAACGATGAGGTCGGGGTAACGTCGGATAGGAGAAGTAAAGTGAGTGTAATATTCAAATGCAAGCCCGTAATGTCCAATATTTTCAGTAGAATATTCAGCCTTTGACATAGTGCGAATAGCAATGGTTTCTATCATATTCTCTTCACCTTTGCCGGCAATCTGTTTAAAGAGATCATTAAATGATTTTGCCAGGGTTTCCTGTGAGTTGATCTTTAAGGAATATCCCAATTTGCCCAGGAATTCAATAAAAGTATTCAGCTTTTCCGGGCTGGGGATATCGTGTATCCTGTAAATAAAGGTTTTTGGTTTTTCGCCCCCTTTTTTCTTTCCGATCAGCTCCGCCACCTTGCGGTTTGCAAGCAACATAAAGTCTTCAATAAGCCTGTTCGAATCTTTTTGTTCTTTGATATATACGCTGAGTGGAGTACCTTCTTCATCCAGCTTGAATTTCACTTCCTGGGTGGCAAAATTGATGGCTCCGTTTTTAAAACGTTCATCCCTTAATTTTGAAGCAAGCCCGTGAAGTGTAAGTATTTCATCTGAAAACTCACCCTTGCCATTTTCTATAACCTCCTGCACCTCGTCATAGTTATACCGCCTGTCGGAATTGATTACGGTGCGTCCAAACCATTGTTTGATCACCCCGGCTTCTTTATCTAATTCGAATACAGCAGAGAAGCATAATTTATCTTCATTTGCGTTCAGTGAGCAAACATTATTGGAGAGTTTTTCCGGCAGCATAGGGATTACCCTGTCGACAAGGTAAACTGAGGTTGCCCTTTTGTATGCTTCTTCATCCAGCTGGCCCCCGGGCTTCACATAATGGCTGACATCCGCGATATGTACACCGACTTCCCAGTTTCCTGAATCCAGTTTTTTCAGAGAAAGTGCATCATCAAAGTCTTTGGCATCTTCGGGGTCGATAGTGATGGTCCATATTTT
>QMPN01000041.1 GCA_003648575.1 Bacteroidota bacterium | reverse complement strand
AGTACCTTTCGAAGGGATTCCCTGGCGGGCTCCCATTCTTCATTCTGATAGTAGAGGTCGGCCTGAATACTGTATGCCCTGGCATCATCCGGATGGGTACTGATAAGAATATTTGCCAGTTCGGTAGCCTCAACCTTCTGCTCATCATAGTATTCTTTTACTGTGAAATATGCCAGCAGGATCTGGATCTTGGTATCAATATCGAGGAATGGATTGGAAAAGCCAAGCTTGAGGTGCTCAAAAGATTTTTCCGTATCGCCTCTTTTCCTGTAATAGTCGGAAAGGGATATCTGAATATATGCATTTTCAGGATCCTGTTCTGCAATGGCCAGGTATGTTTCCAGGGCCTTTTCATCCATGTCATTGGCCAGGTATAGTTCGGCGAGGATAGCTTTATACCTGCTTTCACCGGGCCAGGCCAGGCAGAGGGCTTCCACCTCACGTATTGCCTCTGCAGGATTATCGAGCCGCAGCCATATCTTTTGCTTCTGTATGGAGATTTCTTCAGTTACTCCGATCATCTCCTCTATCCTGTTATATGTTTGTATCGATTTTTGGTAATTGCCAACCAGCAGGTGTGTCAAAGCCAGGTCGTAGAGGTATTCCAGGTTGCCGGGGTATAAGGCAACCATCTTATTGATCACCTCTATCGATTTATCGAATTGCATGTTTTCCTGGTAGAGATCCGACAGTAGTTTCAGGTACCATACATTTTCAGGCCCGTATTGTACAGCCTTTTCAGACCATTCGAGGGCCAGGTCTGAATTATTTTGGATCCGCTCAATGCGTGCCAGCTCATACATGGAGGCAGCATCTTCGGGATCCAGCACAAGGCATTCCAGGAACAGATCTTTGGCTTTTTTGAGCTTACCCAGAAGCTTATTGCTGTTGGCTTCAAGGAAAAGGGCTGTATTTTCCTGCCTGTGTTTGTTCTTGTTTTTTCGATCAGCCTTCTGGGCTATACCATCAACAGGAAGGAGCATGCTTCCTCCTGCAAAACAAATGATCAGGATATAGGGGAGTATCTTCTTTATGTGTATCAACATCTAGTCTCGTTTCGTACAAAAATTCAACGCTTTTTCAGAGCAGCTAATTGTGCTGGACTCGGCTCAATCCACTGATCCGGCCAAAATTACTAATAAAATTGCTTGGGTATGCCTGGCAGACAGGAAACATGCTCTAGGCCATCAACAAAGTTATCCCTCTGTTAAGGTAATGTCAAGTGTCAATGATTATCTAATAATCAAAGGGGTACTGATAGTGTTGCTCTCATTAAGGGCCCGGTCAATAATGTAGGCGTCAAACTTAATGGTATCGTAAATGGAATTGAAATTGTAAATGAAGAGAGTATCGAAAATATCTCCGCTGATGGCTTTATTGATCCCATCGGGAGTAAGATTGGGGATGCGTGCACTCAGTGTGAGGGTATCATATTGTTCGGTTTGAGGATTAAACCAGAGAATGGGTACCTCTTTGATCTCACCGTTTTGCATTTCGAAATAGGTGATGATCAGGTTATAGTGATAGTCTGAGGAAGCATTGAATGGAGGCAGTGTGTCGCCACTGTTTAATCCAATGTCCCCATCACCATCTTCAAAAGTGAAATGCAGCACACCACGGTCATAAATGTCCAGGTCAGGATTATAGATGGAGGTAAAATTCTGATACTCTATGCTGGGAATATCCGGGAACTGTTTTGGTTTTTTGCATGAAGCAATCACTATCATCAGGATGATAAGCAGAAATAACTGTATTTTTGAAGCGAGCCTCATGCAGGGATTATAATATGTAAAATTACAAAATTTAAATTGTCTGCCCCCAAGCATATCGATAAGTTAAAGGAAATGGTCTTTCACGACCTATCCCCTACCACTTTTAACGACTTGGCGCTGGAATTATTTCGCTACCAGTCGAAGGAGAATTTACTTTATGCTGACTATCTCTCTCATCTGGGCGTAAAGCCCAATAAGATCATGGACCCTCGCCGAATTCCCTTTCTTCCAATTGGGTTTTTCAAGAATCATAAGGTAATATCGGGCATTTTTGATGAAGAGATCATTTTTACAAGCAGTGGTACCGGTGGGATGCAGGCGGCCCGTCATTATGTAAAGGAGCTTTCCTTGTATGAAAAAAGCTTCATGCATGCTTTCAAACATTTTTATGGCAGGCCGGAGGAATACCGCATCCTTGCCCTGCTGCCATCATATCTGGAAAGAGAAGGATCGTCACTGGTATACATGACTGATAAGCTGATCAAGGCAGGTGGGCATAAGGAAAGTGGTTTCTTTTTAGATGAGCACGATGCGCTGGCTGAACGACTGAGGTTCCTGTCGTTGAAGGGCATGAAAACCATACTACTGGGTGTGTCATTTGCACTGCTTGATTTTGCAGAGGCTTATTCTTTCGCGCCGCGAGATAATATGATCGTTATGGAAACCGGTGGCATGAAAGGCCGTAAGGAGGAGCTCACCAGGCAAGATCTTCATCAGCGCCTTAAAGAAGCATTTCAGCTATCTGCGATACATTCAGAATATGGTATGACGGAATTGCTGTCGCAGGCATATTCTGTGGGTGAAGGCCGCTTTATGACACCCCCATGGATGAAAGTTTTTGTTCGTGATATCCAGGATCCTTTCAGTATACTCCCGACAGGGGAAACCGGGGCTCTCAACATTATTGACCTGGCCAACATCTTCTCCTGTGCATTTATCGAAACCCAGGACCTTGGGCGGGTCCATGCTGATGGTACCTTCGAGGTACTGGGACGGGCAGATCACAGCGATATTCGTGGATGCAGCCTTTTGGTGTATTAAAAAACCCTTCCACCGGATCCGGCAGAAGGGTTCAAATCAAAAATGCTTTTTCTATTTAATGACCAGCTTTTCAGTGAAACTGAAATCTGCAGCCTCAACAGAGAGGATATACAGCCCCTTAGGATTGTTGCTTAACTCAATATTCACTACTTCTCCTGCCATCATGTTGGTGTTGAGTGTAAACACTTTTTCACCGATGACATTATACACATTGATAGTAGAATTCAGCACACTTTCTGTTACCAGAATATTAAAGTTCCCCGTGTTAGGATTGGGATACACCTCCATACTGTTCCCTGCAGCCGGCTCGCTGATTCCGACGTTATGGTCGACGTTCACATCGAATCCTTCAGAGAAAAGGCCATCTCCGCAATTATTCATGGCTCTCACTGAGATGGTGGCTGTGCCAACAAAAGATGTGTTCCAGAGAATGGTCCCAGCCGGTCCGATGCCACTGAATGAGCCTGCCTCGATGGGATCCACTGCCCATTCGTAATATTCGGCATAGGGTACAGCATCTGTATTGTAAACTGAGCTGACCACCGGGGGCACTGTAACATGGTCCGGTCCTGTTGGAGTGACAGGTGTTTCGGGGGTATCAAATACCGAAAGGTACATGGCATCGTCAACAGTGCTGCCAGCTGCATCTTCAGCCATGAGAGTGAGTTGGACATTGCCGTTGGCGATATCGTCACTACCCGGAGTATAAATAGGCTGAAGGATGTTTGAGTTATTGAATGTTCCGTCACCATTTGAAGTCCATGATACATTCACCCAGTCAGTAGCCTGTCCGAGGCATTGGAAATCACTGCCATCACAGGCATATGCATCTGGTCCTGCATAGCAGGTCAGTGTCATCAATGGAGGAAAGATGATATTGTCGAGCCACGCACAGTCGTTGCCTGCAAAGCCGCTGGCATCTTTCTCATAAACCCATTTCAGGGTGTGGATACCTGTAGGAACATAGGCTTTCATCTCGTTCCATCCCGCTCCTATCCCTGACCATTGACCCACCATGGTATTGCCTATATAAAACTTCAGAAGGTCATCATCAAGCTGTGAGGCGGTTTTATGGAAAAAGTATACCGTATCTGCGATCATTACATCCACGACTATCTTCAGCTCACTGCTTTGACCGTCTGTGATCAGGCCCGACTTGGCTGAATAATCACCCTCATAGGGAAATACTCCGCTTGTTTGCCAATCCTGGTCTCCGCCCATCACCCAATCGAATTTGGTGAAGTCGCCGGTTTCAAAGTCCTCCATGATCAGGCCTATCCTTTGCCTGAATTCCCTGGTGGAAGTATATTCACCTGATGCAATAGTGTAGTAGAACTCGGCAAATGCGGCCCCATCAGGGGCATCTGCATCAACTGCTACTTCAAATTCCGAATAGGTATATCCCAGCAGTCCCAGTGTACCAATGCTATACGTGTAATTTGCGAGGGTCAGGTACTGAGATGTTGATACGATTGCTGTTTCAGTATTTTCTGCCGGACAATGCCCGGTATTCCTGTTAACAACCTTGATCGTGGCTGTTTCACCCGGGTCGAGCCTGCCGTTGTCGTTACCGCTCTGGCTGTCGTCAATGACCATGGATCCTATGGTCAGCACAGGTGCATTGATCACCAGCTCGTAATCATACATCCAGTTTCCTTTAGATGATGTTTCCAGTTCAATTTCGAAGCTGACTGTATATTGGTCTGGTACAAAGGATGCGATTTCCATCTCAAAGGTTCCGTCTTCGGTAATAATGGTTAAACCGGGAATATCCGGCCAGTTGTGATTATCTTTTGTGATCGTGAGATAGGGATCATCGCCGATCAATGTGCTGATAGTGTTCAGGGCTTCACCATTACCGGCATTTTCAAGGCTAACATTCAAAGCGATGGTTTCACCACAATCGGCTTGTCCGTTCTGATTCCCGTTAGGATCGCCTATGGCAACCTGGTCGAGAATGAGGTAAGGCCCGCTGGGTGATGTGATCAGCACATTACCAAAATAGGGCTGGCCATTTTGTTTGGTCACCACGATGTCACCATCTCCGGAGATGCTCAGTGGAGGAAATTCCAGCACGGCAATCCCATTTTCATTGGCGAGGGCTGAGGCGATCAGGTCTCCTTCCAAACTCATAGCAACATAGGCATAAGCCTCTGTGGTTACAGTAAAGGAGGTTGATTGTAAAGGAAGCAGTGGTGCATAGCTCACTGCAATGACCGGTGGATTGGAATAATATACCATGAGGGAAGGATCTCCAATGTAATTGTAGATATCCCAGTAATATTCTGCTGAGCCGGCAGCTCCTTCAGTTACCGCCAGGTTTCCTGCAAAGATTATTTCATCCCCGCTAACGTACCATTCGCCGAATTCCTCTCCATGGTCATGAAAAGAACGGTCATAATTTCCCAGGCTCGTCTCCTCATAAGGTGGCGGGTTCTGTGAGATTTGTCCAACCCCTACACCGAAGTAATAATCTTCGTCCCAATAGGTGCTGTTCGAAGCCCCAATATATCCAACGGCTCCTTTATTTTCGGCCCTGACAATGGCTTCGCCAAAACACTCATTAAGTTGATATTCGCTGGATGAACAGCAGTTACCGATCAGCACACAATACATGTCCTGATTTTGCAGAGAGGGGATGTGTGAAATACTAAAACTTGGATCTGCCCAACCATCAGGGCTGCAGTGGGCAGTGTAATTTCCAAAGGTGACCCCGTCACTGATATCCTGGCGTATCTGGGCAGCATTCGACCCTGAATTAGGATACAGATAAGTGTGCGAAAGGATGTCGTGCTCAGGGTTGAAATAGTTATTGGTACCATAATTGATTTGTCCATTGCCATGAGAGGCTCCGAAGCTACCATCCATACCTGCTACCATCACCACTTCATCGAGGTAGGTCGGGTCGGGCATGGTATATTTTTCATACTGAAGGGTCTTGTCGATATATGGCTGGAGCTGGCTCGGGTTTTGTGCCGAGAAACGACCATAATAAATCTCCGGGAAGAGGTCGCCGGTGAATTCGCAATAATTACGGTCGGTGGCTCCATTACCATTATCCCAGGTAGGGATTTGCTGGATGTCGCCTACAAAAAGGATATAGGAGGGAGCCGGATCTTCAGGGGTTCCTGCATTATATAAGCCCTGTATATAGGATTTGATAGATACCAGTGATCCTCCAACAGCGGTTTCATCAGTATACGCTTCCACCACGAGGAAACCCTTCAGGGTTTTCCATTCGATAAAAGGCTGCAACTGGCTTTCAAACATCCTGTCGGCAATAATGACGTATTTAACAGGGTATGTTTTAAAGTTTTCCTTGTTTGCGGCCAGGGCCTCATTGTAAAGCGAATTGTTGACCGTCTGAAAGCAGATCGATGCATATCTTTCTTCCAATGAAAGCGTAGCAGGGATATCAGCATTTTTGAATTCAACATTAAATTCAATGTGATGGTATACCCTCAGGGTATGACTCACAGGGTCATATCTGAAAGGAACAAAATTGATCCTTGCAATGCGTTTATCCCTCATGATGCCGAGCATCTGTACACTCAGCAGCTCATGCTCGATAAATCCTGCATGCTGGTATGCTGTCTGATCATAAGCAAATTCATGGATGTCTTCACTTTTGCTCCTGGGTGGCTGGGCAGGATACACAGGATGCGGAAACCCTTTTTCTTTCAGGTCGATGTCGGTATATTTTAACTCCGAAATGCTTATAAGGGCTTCAGCGCCGAGCGGAACCCTGATAAGCTTGCGGATGGCAGGCATCTCGGGTTGACCATAGGCATCTGTCTTACTGTTACCGCTGATGGCGAGGCGCGTGAAAAGTCCCTGTGGCGTATTTGTTTCTATGAGTGTGAGTTCGCTGGTGCTCAGCTCACCGGAGAATTCAAAAAAGGTATTGTTCGCGACAGAGATCCCATTCTGTTCTCCTGAGACCTGGATAGTTTTTTGGGCCTGGAGATGCATGCATCCCAACATGGCCATGCTTAGTGTAATAGCAAAGAGTGTTTGTTTCATGTCCAGTAATATGTGGGTTCATAAAAAAGCCCTCTGCTGAAGCAGAAGGCTAAATATCAATTATTTATTGATGATCAACTTTTGTATCATCTTTTCTCCCTGGCCTTCTATCACCAGGAAGTAAAGGCCTTCCGAAAGTTCGTTGAAGTTGATGGTGAAGCTGTTTTGCCCATCGAGGTAGAGATTGGACATAGAGGCCATCTCCTTTCCAACAATATTAAAGGCCCTGACGCTGTAATTTCCGGCTTTTGTTACGGATGCCAGTATGTTAAAGCTACCATTGTTCGGGTTTGGCCAGAGTTGGAATGTATTGTTTGCTTCAATTTCTTCCACAGAAGTGAAATTATCTACAGTAACTTCATAACCGATTGAATAGTCCCCTTCACCACAACTGTTCACCGCTCTGACTGTGATTGTAGCCAGACCGAGGAAGGAAGTATTCCAGTCGATGGTTCCGCTGTTTCCTATACCATAGAAAGTACCGGCATCAATAGGATCAACATTCCATTCATAGTAGTCGGCATAGGGTACCGGATCAGTCGTGTATACAGAGTTTGTAGTGGTATTCAGGTTCACGTAATCAGGCCCTGAAGGCGTAGCCGGTGTGGCTGGAGCACCCATGATCAGGAGACTCATGTCATCATCTACAAAAGCACCCATATCATCTTCGGCAGTAAGGGTGAGTATGGCATTTCCATTGGAAAGGTCATCAGTACCCGGTGTATAAATGGGGTTGAGGATATGCGGATCATCAAAGCTTCCGTCTCCTGAACTGGTCCATTCAACCGATACCCAGTTAGTCGCCTCACCGTCGCATTGGTATTCGCTTCCTGTACAATTATAATCGTCAGGTCCGGCATAGCAGGTGAGAGTCAGTAGTGGCGGGAAGGTTATAAAGTCAACAGTAGCGCAATCGCTTCCGGCCATTCCGGTATCGTCTTTTGAATATACCCACTTAAAGGTATAGTTGCCCGGATTCACCGGTATAGCAACTTTTTGCCAGTTTCCAACGCCGGACCATTCACCCTGTAAGGAGTTATTGATATAAAATTTAAATATATCCTTGTTTTGCTGTGAGGAGGTCTTGAGAATAAAAGTGACCGAGTCGGCAAGCATTACATCTACATTCACAGAGAGAACGCATTCTTCATTATCACCGATGCTGCCCGATTTGGCAGAATATACACCTTCATAAGGGTAGATGTTTGTGATCTCATAGGGGATGCTTCCGCTGTTCGACCATTCAAATTTGCTGAAGTCACCGGTTTCCCAATCTTCAACGATCAAACCGATCTTTTTCTGGAATTGCGCACTTTCAATAAAGCTGCCTGAAACCAATTCATAGTTGAAATATGCAAAGGCTGCTCCGTTGGGTGCATCAGCATCTACTTCTACTTCGAATTCGGACCATTGGTAACCGAGCACACCGAGTACCCCAATATCATAAATATTGCTGGAAAAAGTCAGGTACTGTGAGGAAGAAACCAGGCTTGCCATGGTATTTTCTGCCGGGCAGTGACCTGAATTAAAATTCTTTATTTTTATAATGGCTGTTTCACCCGGGTCGAGCCTCCCATTTCCGTTTCCGGCAGCATCATCGATAAACATCTCAGCGATGTTCAGGATTGGGGCAAAAACGATTCCCTGGTATTCCATGATCCAGCTGGTATCAACATTCGTTGCTGTTACCGTAAAATCGATCATATGCTCATCAGGTGTATTGTCGGCAATATCCAGGGCAAAACCTTCAGGCATCCCTGTGGTCTGGCCTGCCGGGATCAGATCATAAAGTTCGTAATCATCAGTGATGCTCACGTATGGGTCATTCACCTGCAGGTATACATCTACGTCGGTAGCGTCAACGCCCCCGAGGTTATACAGGTCGATGGTGTAGGTTACGGATTCCCCAAAATCGAGGAAGCCATTGTTATTTCCGCTGATGTCATTCACATGAGCATCATCAAATATGAGGAAAGGCATATTCCCTGGCATAACATCGATTTCGTCGATGAGCGGGAGGAAATTGAAACCGGTAATGGTCAAGGTCAATGTTGTTGGGTTGACAGGTGCCGTGAAGTTCAAAGTAATCGTTCCGTTTTCGATAATTCCTGCATCCAGGATCTGTCCATTCTCTGTAAGGCAGGCTGTGCTACCATTTGCGGCAGAAGTAATCTCGAGTGAAGTCATGCCAATAAATATGCTTGGCATGTAATTAGCTATGAGGGCTTGCGGAAAAGCTGTCCTGACATGCAGGGCAGGATCACCGAAGCATACCCATGTATCGGTCATCTCGTCGCCACCGCCACCATATTCGTCGTTCATCTGCATACACCCGTGCATAGAGGCTGCACCAAAAGTACGATTGATATTGCCCGGATATGATTCCACAAGGACATCGTTCATCTCATCCTGTCCGCACATGGGTGGGTTCCAGCTCTGGTTGATGGTCGACATCATCGTTGCAACAGCACCGCTGGGTTCGTTATTGTTGGTAGCACGTAACCAGGCTTCCGCAAAGCAACTGCCGCCAACAAAATTACCATTGACACAGGCAACGGACCAGATAAATGGCCACATGCCATTATTGGTGAGGGAATTCACATTGGTGCTCGAAAATCCACTCGTACTCCAGGCATTCGTGCTTCCATGGCCGGTATAATTGATGATAGTAGCACCTGTATTCACCTCAGTGGCCACCATGGCCGGACTGGGATTACCAGAAGCATCATTTCCGCCCTGGCTGCCATCGAAAAGCTCGGCATCATAGGTATAGGTGAAATTCATCAGATCAGTATTGATATTACGGATATGCTGATAATCATATTCATTGTCATCTCCCGGTCCTTGCGAAGATGCAATCCCTATGGCCCGAGTAAACCAATCGAAATTAAGATCCGGATTTTGTTCATAAGTCAACGTCCTGTTCACCTGGGTTTCTACATGGCCAATGTTTTCAGCTGAAAAGCGGCCTATAAATACATCTGGATAATGGTCGTTTCCTACGATATAGGCATAATTATTATCTGAATCCCCGTTTGAATAAGATGAGGGAAGCTGTTGCGCATCACCTACCAGAAGTACAAAGGTGAGGCCATTTGTATTGTAATAGTCAGCAATAAAGGCTTTAATTTGAGCAGAACCTCCAATACTTGCAACGTCAACTATTTCACAGGGCGTTCCGGTT
Organism: Bacteroidota bacterium; assembly: GCA_003648575.1. The sequence goes on along the minus strand of QMPN01000041.1, from coordinate 5,871 downwards.
TGAATTCTCCAATCGGCCAGAGGCTGTATTGCTCCGGTAAAAGCACTATATGAAATGATCAGCATATTTCCATGCTCACTCACCGGTGTATAATCAGTGAGATGGGTAGGCCCATTGAGAAAATGGAGGTCATAAATGGCTGAATAATCTGCTGAGATCCTTTCAGGCATCTTCTCGCGGATGAGGGGATTTTCACCATTATCATTTACCTTGAGCACTTCCACATTCAGGCTATGGTATACCCTTAACACCCGTGAAACAGGATTATATTGGAAAGGATAAACCACGACTGTCTGACCCCGATAATCTCGTATGATATAAGGGGTGCGAAGCTCAGCCAGCTTTCCGGGATAGAAAGCATCCTGTGTATATTCTTCCCCAAGGGTGTATGCTACTCCGGCAGGATCAATATCGCGATAAAGATTCCCTTTGGAAGGGGCAATCAGTATATTTTCGTAGTCAGTATATTCAGATGATAAAATACGTACATCCATACCGGCAAGGTCAGGGATCATTACCGAAGCAGTTACCTTCAGCAGGTCAGGTGCGCCGGACTGAAGTATTGGGCTGGCACCATCGAGTTGAAGGGTGTAGGCAGGTCCCTGATCGGTTTGCACTTCAATGAGTTCATAACCGGGTACCTTGAATGAGATCCTGCTGCTTTGATGGTCAGCATTGATCAGTTTTACTTCGGCAGGACTTGCTTCCTGACTGCTGATACTCTTCCATTCCCCGCTAAAAGCAAGGAGGGCAGACAGTAAAAAAACAAATGAAAGTACGAGTAACTTTTTCATGGGTAATAAGCTTTTCTGGTTTTGAAAATCAAAATAACGAGAGCAAAGGTACAATGATTTTGATTCGTAATCAATGCTTTACAGTTATTTTAAGTGAGATTACGTAAGGATTTATGTATTTTGGGATTAAGTATAAAAGCCGGGTGCGAATGCACCCGGCTTTGAAAATCAATTCTTGTTTACTGGTTTACTTGTTTAAGAGTATCTTCTTTACAAGGGTTCCATGCCGGTGCGTGACCTTTACGAAATACATCCCCTGCGGGTAAGATGTCATATTGATTTTACCGCTGAAGCCCTGATCACCTTCGATGCCTGTCTGATGATATACCAGGGTGCCGCTTATGTCGTATATGCGCACCTCAACCTGACCATAATCCTCACCACTTAGCTCAATGGTAAATTCACCAATGTTCGGATTGGGGAAGATGGAAAGTTCATTCTCATCTGAAAACTCTTCAACAGAAGTATAGTTGTCGACAGTGACGGCATAGCCTTCAGAGTATTCACCTTCACCACAGCTGTTCATGGCCCTTACCGTAATGGTGGCGGTGCCTAAGAAGGACTGGTTCCAGTTCATAGTAGCTATGGTACCCATCCCATCAATGTTTCCGGCTTCGCCAGGATCAACAGACCACTCATAATAATCGGCAAACTCTACCGGTGCAGTGGTATAGTCTGAAGTTGTGTTATAATACAGGTTCACAAAGTCAGGCCCTGCTGGCATCTCTGCCTGTGGTGGTTCCGTACGGAAGTTCAGATACATATTGTCAGTGGCTGTTTCAAGGTTCACATCCGTGGCTTCCAGTGTTAGTGTAACATAGCCGTTATTCAGGTCGTCGCTACTGGGTGTATAAACGGGATCGAGAATACCTGTATCATCGAAAACACCTGTTCCGGAAGTGCTCCATTCCAGGGTCTCATAATTCCAGGCCTGTCCGTCGCACTGATAGGTGTCATCTTCACAAATCATTGCATCGTAGCCTGCAAAAGCGGTAAGGGTCATGAGAGGTGGGAACTCGATAAAATCCAGCCATGCACAATCATCGCCTGAAGAAAGAACACCATCTTTTTCATAAGCCCATTTAAAAGTATGCACACCTGCTGAAACAGGGAATTTTGCGAGTATCCATCCGTTGCCGATACCAGACCACTCTCCTTTAAGGCTGCCGTCGAGATAGAACTTTAGTTTATCATTGACTTCAGATGAGGTCTTGGCATAGAAATGAATGGTATCAGAGAACATGACTTCGGTACTGAGTAATAGTTGTGATGACTGTCCGTCGTTGGCATTGCCGGATTGCGCATGATAATCCCCTTCGAAAGGATACACCATATTGGTTTCCCAGTAATGCATTCCACCATGTGACCAGTTGAATGAGGTAAATCCATTGGTTTCCCAGTCTTCAACGATGATACCTATCTTTTTTGAAAAGTCGATGGTTTCACTGAATGGTGCTGAAGCCAGCTCATATGAGAAGTCGGCATAGAAGAGTCCATCCGGAGCACCAGCCTCTACCTCAACAACGAATTCGGCCCATTTATATCCAAGCATGCCAAGTGAGCCCAGCGAATCCTGATCATTATGGAAAATGAGGTATGGGCTGGTAGATTGTAGTGTCCCCCAGGTATCAGCGGCAGCACAATGTCCAAGGTTATTATTCTTTACCTTAATGGTAACGGTTTCACCTGGGTCGAGCCTGCCATTGTCGTTTCCGGCGGCATCATCGATCAACACTTCCATGATATTGATGATAGGGGCACCAAGTTGCAGCTCAAAGCTTTCGATCCATTGTCCGTCGCTGAGATCGGTAATATCTATTTCAAATTCAACCATATGGCCATCAGGCACCTCATCGGCCACCTGGATAGAGAATGCGCTGTCGGAAGTAGACATGCTATTCCCGGCGATATTGCCCCAGTATCCTGAATTATCCACAATAGTAACATATTGGTCGAGTGTGGAGAGTGTACCCATGACGCTTTTACCGGTATCAAGACCGATATTTTCCAGGGTCACGTTCAGGCTTGCAAATTCCATGAAGTCCAGCTGTCCGTTGTCGTTTCCGGTCTTGTCATCCACATCAACATCATCCAGTAAAAGGTAAGAGCCCTGCTGCGGGATGATCGGGATATCCATAATATATGGAATATAATTGTGTGAGGAAACGACTATAGTAGCTGTGCCCGGGTTGGTTACAGGAGCACCGAAATTCACCATAGCAATCCCCTGTGAGTTTGTAAAAGCAATAGCATAAAGGCCAAGGTCATCGTCGGTGATACACACCCTGGCTCCTTCTACAGGATTGCCATTATCCTCAACGAGGACTTCAAATTCAGTAAATCCAAGAAATAGGGTTGGCATATGATCTACCTGAAGGTTGGCGGGTTGTAGTGTCCATGGCTCAAGAGATGCATCCCCAAGCCAGAGGTATGTTCTTACATTTGAACGTCCGATATCACCGTGAACATTCAATACGGTAACATTGGCGAAATTGGTTACATAACCTATATTATAAATGCCTTCATGGAATACAGCCTTGTACATCTCCTTATCATAATCATGGTTAGGGATGGTATAAGACGGGATGATGGCACCATTAATAGCCACAGAGGCAACAGGTGATTTCATGAATGATTCGCAAAGGCAATCACCAGGATGGGCTACAATATCCATATTGTCGCAACAAACATCGAACAATACGAAAAGCTGATCGGTATTGGTCAGCTGCTGGACGTGGGTATTTGAGAATGATCCTGAAGCGCCCCAATCCCAGAAATCAGTGGCGCTGCCGTGCCCACGGTAATTGAAGATCCCGCAGGAGTTGGTATTCACAAAGTCTACGATATCCGCATTTGTTGCTCCGGCACCACCGTAGCATTCTGTGAAGATGGGAGTTTGCAAAGCATATGAGTATGCCTTGATCTCATTTTTACACTGGGTGTATTTTGAAGGATATTGCTCTTTATGGGCAACAAGCAGTATATTTTCTGCCCAGTTTGTAGAGTTATCTGGTGCCTGGTAGTGATTCAGGGTTTTCTGCAACTGCAATGCAAGCTCATCCAGGTCGTCATAAGTGAAACGTCCGATGGCAAGGTCGGCATAATGATCATCGGCGCCATCAAGACAGGTATACCATGAATCGGAATAAGATGGATCCCCACCTGAGGGTGCCCACCAGAACATGGGTACGTCATCCGGGCCTCCATTGTTGCCACCATTAGGATAGGCATCACCAACCATCAGCACATATTCCAGACCATCGCTGGCGTACAATTGGCTGATATAATCCTTGAATTCCTGTGGGGTGCTGAAACCTGATTCAATGACTTTCACTTCCACGGGAAAGCCCTGCCTGTTTTTCCAGTCAACAAAAGGCTGAAGTGTAGCCAGCGGATTGCTATTCGTAATGATCAGGTATTTAATGTCATTGTTGCTTCGGGTATTTTTAACTGAATAGTCCATGGAACTAAAATTCAGGGTAGCGGCCTCATACATTTCATAGAAATACTGAGGGATATCTTTGCTCCTGTTCAGCACAACTTCTGTATCCGTCCCGTAGAAATCTATCTGCAGTCGCATACTGGTCATCACTTCCAGTTCCTGGCTGTTTGCCTTGTATTGGAAAGGGCAAATATGCAGTCCGGCTACTTTAACATCCCTCCAGATACCGGGCTTGTTGGTATTGGCCATCACCGTTGGGAAGGGCATATCGCTGGCATAAAAGTCTTCGTTGATATCGAATCCTGTATATTTTCCATTCGCGATATCTTTGGAAGGTGTTTGAGATGGATATACAAGCATATTGTCGAGTGTGACAGATTCGGTCTCAAGGATCTTTACCCTGACAAGTTTATCGCCGGGCAGGGTGAGGACTTCACTGATCACCGGGAGTTCCGGAAAACCGGTTTCATGAAGTGTTTGCCATGCTTCGAACCTGAGTTCTTTGTATGTAATCCCATCATGGATGACATCAGTTGAATATAATCCGGGTACAGTGATGTTTACGACCATACCATTCATATCCTGTTGTTCGATTTGTACTGTCGGGAATTGTTCCCCGGATCCATTGAGAGATATCCAGGTTCCCTGTGAGAAGGCAGACTGTGTTATCAGTACTGCGAGAATAATGAGTAAGAAGTTTAGTTTTTTCATGTTTATGAGTTTGTTATAAGCAGATTACCAACAAAGATAATAAAAGAAACCCCCGGAAAAAGTCTTCCCGGGGGTTTTATTAAATACCAGGGCAAGATACCCAAGCCGTTATGCTCTAAAATTTGAGAGTGGCACCTATAGTGAAGATGGAGATGTTCCAACCCAATTCTGAGAATACAGCAAAATTAGGTGTGAAGAACCATCGTGCACCCGCATAGGCTCCGATATGAAAACCATTGGAGTTTTCATTATAATTCCAATTGCTATGCCCAGGGGCATAATCATATTTATAATTACCGAAATAGTAACCGGTGATGATGCCAGCATAGGGATCAAACTTATCATGGAAGATGAAGTGATAATTACCTCTTACAGCAAGCAGGAAATAATTCGTACTCACCTCTCCCCAGCCGTAATCTTTCTTTGAGCCTCCGAAACCGGCAAGGCCTCCAACACTGATGACTCCTTTCAATTTGCTTCCCATACCTATTTCAACGATTCCATATTCGTAGGAAACTGAAATGGTAGGCCATGCCATATTGTAGCCTCCATAAATTGTGTTACCGAATCCAATGCCCAGATTAATTGCTGAGGATTTTTTGCCAAAGACATCTCCTGAGCTTTTAGCCTTCTCCTGGCTCTGCGCAACAGTAAAAGCCAGCATTAATGCCACAAATAGTAAACTTACTTTTTTCATGTTTCTAGTTTTGGTGAATGAATCTTATACTCAATACAAAGATATGTAATGAATTGTGTGAAATCACATTTTAAGGCATAAAAAAAGTCCCGCATTATGGCGGGACTTTGTATTTATATGAGAATCAGATTATTTCTGAAGAATAATTTTTCCTGTATGCAGGCCAAGGTCACTTTCGATCAGCACCATGTAAATGCCTTCAGCTTCGCTTGAAATATCAATGTTCT
>QMPN01000040.1 GCA_003648575.1 Bacteroidota bacterium | reverse complement strand
GTCTCAGGTCTCAGGTCTCAGGTCTCAGGTCTCAGGTCTCAGGTCTCAGGTCTCAGGTCTCAGGTCTCAGGTCTCAGGTCTCACGTCTCATGTCTCATAAATAACAATCTTATTCACAACAGTTTCCTTCACTTTTATCACCTTCGTTTTTCCAGGCAGGGATTTGAAAATTTCAATCAGATCCGTAGCTTCTTCTCCGGCTTTATGATTATAAACCAGTTTATTGAAGACCACCATACCTCCTGGCCGGAGACATCTTTCCAGGTCACCGATAAATTCTTCTGTTTCACATGACACGGGCACTTCAAAGTCGACATATACATCGACAACGATCAGGTCGAAGGTTTTCTTTTCGCTTGCCATAAAAGCAGCTGCATCGGCTTCTATGATCTTGAGCTCCTTAAAACGGTCGGTGCTGAAATACGTCTCTCCGAGCCGGATCACCACAGGATCTTTCTCTACTCCAATGATCTTGCAATCTATCTCCAGTTCTTCACGCAGTATGCTGGCAATGCTCCCTGCTCCGAATCCCAGGATGAGAACATCCTCCGGTATCCTTTCTGCCATCCTGACTTTCTTGAAAACCTTTTGAAAAACCCGGTGCAAACCACCAAATGAATAGTTGGTATTGGCGGCATTCAGCATGAGGGTATCACCTACCCGCACCACTTCGAGCCTGGGGCTCACATCAGAGTCTACCTTCTCGATCACTTCACGGGAGGCAAGTTTCTGCATTAGCTTATTCAGACCTGATATTTCCTTTTTTGTCATGATACGAAAGCCACGATTATTTATACGAATCCTACATCAAAAATAGCAAAAATGGGAATACAAATGGGGTAGCGGGGACCTGATACCGGGACCAGGACGGGGAACCGGGTAAAGCATACACCCTGAATACTATCTGATTATGATCTTTTCGGCGTAGAGGAAATCATCTCCCTGAAAACGGATATAGTACATCCCTTTCTGAAGGTCGGAGAGGTTCAGTTCATCTTTAAATCCTGTTGTGGTCAGTTGAATGGTTTTGCTAAAAACTTCCAATCCGTTCACATTGATCACGCTAACCCTGGTCTCTCCATCGATCCCGAGTGACTCTATATTAAAGAGTCCATAAGAAGGGTTCGGATAGATATGGAAATGGCTGTTTCTGAATGCCTCATCGATTCCCACACAGGCATCGAAGTCGAATACCACGATGGTGGAGCCGATTCCGGTGCACCCATGACCGTTCACTACTTCAACAGAGATATCCTGCTCATCGTAAGCCAATCCGGTGGTCGATATTATGATCTGCTGGGTAGTATCACCGGTCGACCAGTCATAGGTTGAACCGGGATTACCTGCATCCAATATCACCTGCTCATACAGGCAGTGGATCTGGCTGCTTCCTCCCAGTTCTACTACCGGGTCGGGCAAGAGGTCAATAAAAATTGTGGCATTAAAAGGATTATACCCATCGGTAAAGGTCACGCTGAATGTTGTAGGTTCAGTAATAGCCACGATGGGATTCTCGAAACCATAGGTCTGTCCACCTGGACTAGCAAGCCATTCGAAGTAAGAATATCCTGTTGTATCTCCTCCGGCGGGATTGGCAAACAACTGTACGTTACCACCGGCACATGATACCGGAGGAATAGCATAAGGCGCTGCACCCAGGGGAGGCCCATCGATGATCACATCAACGCTGCTCAGTTCGCTTTCGCATCCTGTTTCAACATCCGTCACGAAAAGGGTGAAGGTGATGTCATCATAAATATTTTTTGTCGTGGGACTTGAACTGGTCGGGTTCACCAGCATATCGGACGGTTCCCAGATATACAAGAAGTCACCTGATCCGCCAACAACATCACTGTTGAGGTCGATCCAGATCCCATGTGGGATATAACGGTCGGGTCCCAGGTCGGTAAGAGGTTGGGGTCCGATATCGAGGTGTATTTCATCAGAATGCACAGAACTGCCATAGGCTGTCATGGTGAGTGTAACCTCCCCGTTTGCAATATCACCGGAACCCGGTGTATAGAGTGGGCTAAGGATTCCCGGATCAGAAAAGATTCCATCACCGGCGGTGGTCCATTCCAGGTAACTATAAAAGAGGGCTGACCCATTAAGTTGATACTGCATTCCTTCACAAATGGCATCATCAGCACCAGCCAGGGCTGTTGTACCTGATACGATAGAAAGCACCATAGAATCGATGGAATCACCCTGGCAGGGTTCATTGGCTTCTGCATAAATACTCAGGGTTACCGTGCCGGCAGTAATATCCGCTGCAGATGGTGAATAGATCGGGTTAACTATATTTATATCATTAAAAACACCCGTTCCTGAGGTACTCCAGGTAAGGTTATCATAGTTATGCGCATTGGCAGCTGCCAGCGTATGGGTTTCACCTTCAGGGATCAGGGCATCCGGGCCGGCACTCACATCGGGATCACCAAATACCCATACTTCCTTCAGCACATCATTCACACAAATGGTATCGGTACCAAAGGCGCTCACATCGATATAATAGGAGGTATAGAAAATTTCGTTCAGTCCGTTATTGGCCAGGGCCGGATAAAAAGTGTCGGCTACAATTCCCGGGCCTGAGAAGACTCCCCCCGGCGGGCTGCCCACCAGGGTCACCGGATCGTCGGTATCACAGAACTGGTTAAGCAGGTTAAAATACGGGATCGCGGTGGTATTATCGAATATATTTATGGATGTAGTGTCAGCAGTCGGGTCACAGCCTTCAGCAAACTCAAAAATAAATTCGGCGGTTTCGGTGCCTTCCACGAGATCATCCGAATAGGGAAACATGTTAAGCGTCACCGATAGTTCACCGACAGGGATCCAGAGAGTGTCATCAGCAGGAGAAAGGCCATAATCCACATCAAGGATAGCGGTTCCAAGGGTCTGCTTCCTGACAATAAAATAATCCTCATTTTTAAATTCATCGAGTTCGAATACCAGTTGTGCATCATTGCAGGCCTCCACTGCACCCCCAAACCATACAGAAGAGTTTGAATAGCCCAGGTTGGAGCTTGGTCCGGTACTGGAAAAGGAGTTGGCCTCAAGAAATACACCTGAATCCCACACATCATCTACCGCGTCACCAACAGCAAGCTTGATGTGATATTGCTCACAGGGAATACAAACAAGTAATGCTGTCAATACCGTCGTAAATCCATCCCAAACTATGGTTTGACCGGTATTGGTAACAAAATACTGTGAATAAGAATTTGCGTTGACATTATTGATTGTTACGGGCAGATTAGTGCCTGGAATCAGGGCAATATTATACTCATCATAATTTCCTAAACCGTTTGGGTTGGGTCCGCTAACGAAAAACCCAAACGCATCATTAAACTGTCCAACATATTCAGGGTATTCTTCAGATCCAAACACATATCTGAATAAGATTGTATCCGCTGTTGGAACAAAATCAAATTCCAGTACTGCAGCATCGTTAGTATTAAAACCACATGTAGCGGTAAGCGTTGGATCTCCGGGCAAGCCATAACCCGTGCTTGCCTGAGCAGACGCCGGATTGGGGACCTGGTGTACGTTTCCGGAAGACAGCAACACACCCTCGTCTATTCCCAGATTAGTAGTATGTCCATTTGAGAAAGAACCTCGCATGAAATTATTCCCCTGATAGGTAACATTCGAAACGGATACACCACCACCGACCAATACCTGGTTAACCAGTTGCTCAGGAGTGAGGTTGCCGGATACAATCAATTGTGCTTGTAATGTCCCGCTTGTTAAAAAAGCAAATACGAATAGAAGAATATACCTGAATAATGTGCTCACCTTTAGTCTGTGTTAATTAGCCAATTATGATCTACAAATTTAGTAAAATATTAACATATGTAATTGACTAGATATCAGACTCCTATAACAAGCTGCCCGGCAAATCATAAGTTTAAGTAATATTAACTAAATTTGAGCCTTCAATAAAAAATAGAACCATGAGCAAAAAAACATTCCTTTTCCTGGCCATACTGGCTATTCCTGCATTGATCATCACTTCGTGTAAAAAAGACGAAGGAGAGGATGCACCCACCAATACGCCGCCTGTTGCGTCTTTCACTGTAGATCCTCAGGTGGGTAGTCCCCATATCGAATTTAACCTGGATGCCACTGCTTGCAGCGACCTGGAAACGCCGTCCGGTGAGCTTTTAGTCCGCTGGGACCTGAATGATGACGGCACCTTTGAATCAGACTATTCAACTGCTAAACTGGGTACGGCTACTTTCGACACACCGGGCTCATACACCATTCGTTGTGAAGTAAAAGACGGTGGCGGGCTCACAGCATCTGCTACGCAGCAGATCACAGTGCATGATAACGAACCTCCCACTGCACCTGCCAACCCTAATCCGGTAAACGCTGCTGCTGACATGCCAATCCTGGCAGGATTACAGTGGACCTGTGACGATCCCGACGGGGACCCCATAACATTTGATGTATATTTCGGAACCTCACAAGACCCAATACTGGTTTCCGAGGGGCAGGATCCAAACTCATATCAGCCTGCATCCATGCAGTATTCAACAACTTATTACTGGAAAATAGTAGCCTACGATGACCATGGTCATTCAACTGAAGGTCCGCTTTGGAGTTTTTCCACCAGCGCACAATCATTCAGTTGTGGAGAGAGCCTCATCGATACACGCGATGGCCAATCTTATGGCACGGTACTTATCGGCACTAAGTGCTGGATGGCCGAAAACCTGAATATTGGTTCACCTATTGATGCCAACCAGGATATGAGCGACAATAGCATCATAGAAAAGTATTGCTTCAACGATAATTGCGACACCTATGGTGGCCTCTACCAGTGGGCTGAGATGATGCAATATGGAAAGCCATCCCAGGGCATCTGCCCTGACGACTGGCACCTGCCCAACATAGAAGAATGGCAGATACTGGAGATGGAGCTGGGCATGCCGGAAGGCGAAGCCACTGCATCGACAGGCTGGCAGGGTAGTGATGAAGGCGATAAGTTAAAAGCCGGTGGCAGCAGTGGTTTCAATGCCCTGATGGGCGGCAAGCGCAGCACCAACGGAAGCATTATCCTTGCAGGCAACGAAGCTGATTTCTGGTCTGCCACAGCAGCATCAACATACAATGCAAAAAGCCGCATACTCGATACAGGCCATAGCGGCGTACTTCATTCCGAGATCAATAAGGAATACGGATTTGCAGTAAGGTGCATTAAAAACTAACGGAGCAGCATCACGGTACCGGCCATCTTAATCGGGCGGGTGCCTTCATCACTTACGGTTTGATAATCGATACGCCATGCGTACACGCCCATGGGAGCGGGTTCGTTCCTTATCTCGCCATTCCAACCTGTGCCCAGGTCCTGGGATTCAAACACCATTTGTCCCCAGCGGTCGAAGATCTGTAAACGGTAATCCTGCACTGCATTGAAAGGTGCTACAGGCTTAAACTCATAGTTTATACTGCTCGACGGCTTAAAGGCATTGGGAATATACAGTTCATATTCGACTACATAAACGGTATCAGCATTCCTGCAACACTGGCCGTTCTGCACCTCCACCCAGTATTCTCCGGGTTCCGACACCTGTATCTCGGGCGTGGTGGCTCCGTTGCTCCAATAATAGCCTGCCCATGCGCCAACATTCAGGCGGGCATAATCACCTTTGAAGATATAAATGGTATCCACTCCAAATTCTACATCCGGCAGAGAATACACTGTAAGGGATTCGGTATAGGTATAATCAATGTTCTCGTAGCTTTCAGTAACAGATACCTGGTACTGGCCTTCTGCTGAAAAGCTATGTGTAGGCCTGAAGAAGTCCGCGGTATTAGAACTGCCGCTGGGGTCGTTAAACTCCCAGCTGGCATCTGCTATGTTGGCCACATTGGTGATATTAAATGATGTGAGGTCGCCAATGCAAATACTATCGTAGGTAAAGTGAGGCCAGTCGACAAAACTTTGAAGCACATTGGGCAGCCCCCAGAAACTTTGCTTTCCGCCCAGGTCAAATTCAACGCCTGATGATCCTTCCAGCTTATTGAAGTTGCAAGCTGTATCGGCACGGTTCGGGTTATATACCACCCCCAGAAAATCAGAGTGGGTGGAGGCATTCATACTCTTCGCAAGATAGATCCTGCCATCGATCCCCAGCTGAAGACCTGCAAAGCGGAAAGCATCCGTAGATGTATGTATCAGCTTGGTCGTCCCAAAAATATCTGATTCATCCAGGTCGAACTGGTATAATTCAGACTGGAATGCCGGTACAATATTGGCGTAATCAAGTGTAGTAAGGTATACCTTGCTATTATCCGGTGAGAATTCCAGCCCATAAGCACCTTTATAATCAGCCGGAGAAATGAGTGGCGAAGTAACTTTCCCTGTCTCATTATTGAAATTGAATACCTCAATGGACTGGTTCCCGTACAGGGCTACAGCCAGACGTGATCCGTCAGGTGAAGCTTTCATAAATCCCAGGAGGTTATCATCACCATCATGAACCGACCCGGTCTGACTGCTGACAGGGGTTGGGCTCACTCCGGCTGAGGTGATCCTGAAGGCCAGGAATTCATTCGATGCCCAGCGGTGAGCGATCAGCCAGAAATCATTTCCATTGGAATGCTTTACGGCAGTCAGCCGGCCATCCATTCCGGATGCCACAAGGTTCGTATTCAAACTGACTACATTCCCCTGCTCAAAGTTGGCATCCATATCAATATCAGAGTAGTTCAGCCCTTTGTCACCATTGATGTCACGGTAAGAATCTGAAGTAATAATATAGTATCGATTGAGGTCGCCCGGCCTGGGTATGATGATGGCAGGTTGGGTACAGGAATAGTGCCCGTATAAGCCATCAGCCATGAGATTAAAATGCTTGTTGTAGATCTGCTTCCCATTGGTCATAAACAAGAGGTTCCCGGAACTGTCGGAGATGACAGCGGGGCTGATGGGGGTTTGAAAAACATCGGGTTGCCAGGTTTCGGGTACTGCATCGCCCGAGTTAAAATTTATTCCGGCATAAACACCAAAGTACCACAATCCGGCTTCTTTCATATCCCGCTCACAATTGGTATGATCAGGAAAAGGATTCTGTGCCAGGGCAGTCTGCATGGCAGAAAAAGTCAGTGTTATGAGTATCAGTTTGACAAGTATCTTCATCGGCGCTTTCTTATCTTAATTATTGCAATAATACTTTTGCAGTATGGTAAAAGTTATCCCCTTCAATGATCAGGAAGTAGATCCCCCGGGCCTGATTCGACAAGTCCAGGGTCTCAGTAATATTTTTATTGGCATCGGGCTTAAAGGTATGCTCACTTATACTGGTTCCTACGGCTGTCCTGATATGTACCCTGACATTACCGGAAACTCCGTCTATATTGAGATTCAGCATCCCATTTGTCGGATTGGGATAGAGTTCTACCTCCACCCCATTGGCCAGTTCCCCTACTCCCACGCAATAATCATAGTCGAAGATGATGGTTGTGCTGGCATCGGCCATGCAGCCCTGTGTGTTGACCACATGGACTGATAAAGTTTGTTCATCATAGCCTAAGCCTGTAGTGCCCATGGTGGTATATTGGTTTGTATCACCATTCGACCATAGGTATGCTGATCCGGGATTTTCGGCATCCAGGGTGATGGTCTCATGTACACATACATACTGTATTGCACTACCCAGGTTGATCACCGGGGCCGGATCGACCCTGACCCTCACATAGCCATATATGTCATTGTATCCGTCGTCTACTTTCAAATAGAAATAGTAAACTCCAGCCTCCGACAATGACAGCTCAAAAGAAGCTTCGTTCGATAATACGACCCCAGCAGTATCCGTCCATTGGTAGTTGTACAGGCCCGAACCTCCGCCTGCGTTGGCATACAGTTCAAAGGTCTCGTTAAGACAAACAATAGTATCGGGCAGGGCGATGGGATTCACATTCAGCATCCCTCCGGTAATATTTACGATTACCTCATCGGTTCCTGATGATTCGCATCCTGTCTGTTCATCAATAATGGTGAGAAAGAAATGTGTGGTCTCGTAAAGGTTTCTTGTTTGCGGGTTTTGCACTGCTGCATCTTCCAGCTTATCTACCGGGGCCCAGAAATAGTTATAGTCGCCGCTTCCCATGCTTGCCGAGCCTTCCAGAAAGGTATAAATACCATGCGGGATCGCCTGGTCAATACCTGCATCAGGTACCGGCAGGAGGAGGACCGTAACAAGTACACTTCCGTTAGCTGCGATATACCCATCCCACAATTGCAGATGGTAAGTAGTATTTTCGGTTGGAGCCACTACCGGGTTTTCCAGGTTGGAACTAAATCCTTCAGGCGTTGAAGTCCATGAATATTCATATGTCCCTGATCCACCACCGGCACCTGGCGAGAGCTGCACCTGTTCCCCAAAGCAAATAGTTGAGGGGTTGGCAATGGGGTTGGTCGTAAGCGGGCCACCCAGTTCTCCTACAAAGTAAGGGCCTGCATATGCTTCACATGTGTTTTCATCTACAACCGTGAGATCATAATAGCCGGAAGATACATCGATCAGATCGACTACATTTCCAACTACTCCACCCTGGTCGTCGGTCCAGATATAATCTGTGATGGGCACCAGTCCGTTTACCAGGATTCCTGTAATGGATCCATTGTTCACACCATAATTTGACGGAACGATCACCACATTCTGGTCGTTGATATCAGGGGCATCGAAATCCGATACTTCCCATGGTCCTCCATAAGTGATGCATGAGTTCAGGTCATATATTTCCAGGGTATAATATTCCGGTGGAACATTGATAAGATCGATGGTGTTGCCTACGATTGTTCCGAAGGAATTTTTCCAGTTATAAGTTATGGATGTCTGTCCGCTGGCTGAGAGCCCGGTAATTGACCCATTATCCATACCACAGGTAGCGGGGCTGATGTTCATAGCCGAGGTGTCAAGGTCAGGCGCACCCAGGTCGAGGAAGAATGGAATCTGATCCGATTCTGCCGGGTTGTTGCATGCATCTACTATACCTGGGAAGAGGGTAAGCACATGAAGGACATATTCACCGTTGCTTGCAAAAGGTGGGTCGACGGTAAGAACAAATTCCTTCTCCCAGGTGCCTCCCAATTCACAGGCTATGCCCTGTACGTCGGTAACGGTATAAGGGCCACCCGGGCCTGTTACATCAAAATATGAAGGTTCCACCCTTTCGCAAAGAACATTTTCACTCCATAGAAAGGTCATGGTATTGGTATTGCAACCATGTACATCTTCGTCGTAGATCTCATCTATCACGGGAGGGACATCATCATAGATCTGGGCAGTCGACATGGAAAAGTCAAGTGCATAACCATATTGTGTTGACGAGTAATTGCTAATATTAATCACATAATTTTCTCCTTCCTGTACGGGGATCATGGCATTGAAAGGTGTACCGCCGGCACCCTGGCAAACCATCCCTGAATTACCATTAGGCCCCGTTGCCCCTTTCGTCCCCGACCAGTTGCAGCTTGCCTGCAGTTGGGTAACCTGAGTAAAAATATCTTCACACCGCGCAAAAGTCAGATTATACACCGCCCAATCGTAGTCATCAGTAACATTATTGGGAGAGATCACGAAACCCATAAGGCCATCGCTCTGTACAGTGACATAATACCAGACACAATTTAATTCACCGTCCGACATGCAATTCCCGGGACAAGCGCCAGTGGTAGGTATCTCATTAGGATAGGCGCCGGAGCCAGTATAAGAGTTGGGCTGGGAATAATAGCCTTCACACACGGGTATGGCACCCAGGCAATCCTGATCGGTTGGTATCTGGGCAAACAACTGATTTGTCAGGAAAAGTACAAATAGTAATACCAGGGTATTTTTAAGTTTGGGTTTCATGCAGTTCACAATAATAGATGAAGTGGTCTGATTAACAGGGCAAAAATAACATTTTTCATTAATGAATAACAAGTTCTGTCGTCATTGCGCCCTCATTTGCGTGGACCTGAAGCAGATAAACTCCCTTTGGGAGTATGGAAAGGTCAAGATCCTTTTTCAGGCTACCCTCGGGTGATGATATAAATGAATTGCGATATTGCGTCTCACCCAGCAGGTTGAAAATGCGAACCTCTATCCTGCCACTGATGTCATTCACCTCCAGTCTGATCATACCACTGGTAGGGTTGGGAAAGATTCGGGCATCCAGTTCATTTACATATTCCTCAAGACCGACACAAAAATCATAATCAAAAACAATGGTTGCGCTTGCATCTGCTTCACAGCCATGCTTATTGGTCACATGTACCGCGATGCTTTGTTCATCATATCCAAGTCCGGTTGTACCCATGCTTGTATACCTGTTAGTATCACCATTCGACCATAGGTATGTTGATCCGGGGTTTCCGGCATCCAGGGTAATGGTTTCGTGTACGCATACATATTGAATATCACCGCCAAGGTTAACAAGCGGTGCCGGATCGACCCTCACCACTACATATCCCACAATATCGTTATATCCATCATTTACCTTTAAATAGAAGTAATGCACTTTGGCTTCCGATAAGGACAATTCAAATGATGCCTCTGTTGACAGGACCGTTCCCGCGGTATCTGTCCACTGGTATGTGTACAGCCCTGATCCCCCACCGGCATGGGCCTGCAATTCGAAGATCTCGTCAATGCAAACAATGGAGTCGGGAAAGGGTTTAGGGTTAATACTCAGCATACCACCTGTAATCGCCACGGTCACCTGATCTGCTTCCTCACTCACACAACCGGTAACTGCATCTTCCACATCCAGATAGAATGGGGTTGTCTCATATATATTTTTCGTTTGCGGGTTCTGCACCGTGGCATCTTCGAGTTTCTCCACCGGCGTCCAGAAATAGTGGTAAGATCCGCTTCCCACGCTTGCCGATCCTTCCAGGAAGGTGTATATTCCATGGGCGATGCTTTGATCAGGACCTGCATTCGGCACCGGAAGTTGATGCACTTTCACATCCACGCTGTCGGTTACAAGGAGGCCATTATCTTCGATGGTAATATAATACCTGGTATCTGTTTCGGGCGCAACCACAGGATTTTCGAGGCTTGAAGAAAATCCGGAAGGATTCGATGACCAGCTGTAGGAATAATTCCCTATTCCTCCCCCGGCTCCCGTAGAAAGGCTCGTAGTTTCACCCCTGCAAATCACATCGGGGTTCGCAGAGGGGTTTAGTGTTAAGGGCCCGCCAATTTCTCCAACAAAATAGGGCCCGGCAAGCGCTTCACATGTATTCTCATCGATTACTGTGAGCGTATAATAGCCTGTCGGAACGGCATCCAGATCAAGGTTATTGCCAACCACATTGGACTGATCATCATGCCAGATATATTCATCGATGGTCCATACAGAGGTCACAATAATACCAGTGATGGAGCCTGTGCTAAAGCCATAATTGGATGGGGTGATCACGATGCCATTATCATCTAATTCGGGTGCACCGATCTCGGCAACCACATATGGCCCGCCATAGGTAATACAATCCTGGTTATCATATATTTCCAGCGTATAGCTCTCAGCCGGGATATTCAGTAAGTCGATGGTACTTCCTACGATTGCTCCCTGTGAATTCTTCCATACATAAGTTAATCCCGATTGGCCTGATGCACTTAATCCCATGATGGATCCATTGTCCATACCGCAGGTGGCATCAGCGACAGACAGCCCGGACTCATCCAGCAATGGAGCTCCCAGGTCAAGATCAAAAACCAGCGTATCGGCCAGCGCGATGTTTCCGCATGCATCCTGTACACCGGGGAAGCCAACCGACATATACAAGGTGTATGTCCCATTGGAGGTAAAAGGATGGTCGACAGTGAGGGTATACTCCTTTTCCCATTCTCCGCCAACTGCACATGCAGGGCCATACACATCAGTGACCATATAAGGCCCGCCGGGCCCTTCAATGGTAAACATATTTGGAGTCATCCATTCACAGGTGACATTTTCAGAGAAAACGATACCCAGCTCTGTTTCACTGCAGCCACTCACCTGTTCAGCGCCGATGGTTGAAATCACCGGATCCACATCATCAAAAATAACTGCTGTGGACTCGCTGAAATCCAGTGTAAAACCTGCCGTGGCACCCGCTCCCCAGTTGCTTACATATAAAACGAAAGATTGTCCGGATAAAACCAGCAGGTCGGCATTCCAGCGGTTGGTGTTTGTCGTACCGCAAACATTACAGTGTACACTCCCACCCAGGCTCGACATCATGCCCGTTTCACCATCAAAGGCAGCAGAATTGCAACTCACCTGGAGTTGATTCACAAGGGAATAGATCTCTTCACACCTTCCGGTAGTCAGGTTAAAAACAGCCCAATCATAATCATCACCGCTATTGTCAGGGATAATTTTAAATCTCAGCATGCCACCCTGTTGGACCGTAAAAATATACCAGGCACTGTTCCACTCTCCATCCAGGCAATTATTCGGGCAGCAAGTCTCACAATTTGCGTAGCAATTTGGGATCTCACTGGGATAGGTACCGGCACCTGAAAAAATAGTCGGCTCTATATATACATCCTGGCATACAGGTATCGCTCCCAGGCAGTCTCCGTTTGTAGGGGTCTGAGAAAATATTTGTCCTGAGTAAAGTAGAACAAATGGAATGAATAGCACAATTAAAAACCGCACTGATAGGTATGCTTTTGTCATGAGATCTCTTTTTACCACAGCCAAATTTAATTTCAGCACTAAGTTAGGGATATTTTAGCACAAAAGTCAAAGAAGAATTGTCTTTCAGGGTCTGGAAGGTGCTGCATGGAGTAAGTCAGGTCTGCGAATTAATTCACAAAGTTTTGGATAAACTTTAAAAACTTCGTAATTTCACATGCTGAACTGATTCTTTATCAGTTTATAAAAGGCAACTCAAAACCCAGATCACTATCAAAACCGGCTTTATAGGCGTTTATGAAACCTCAAACGAACTGATAGACCTATGAGAACTTTTACCGTACTAATCGTTTTGATCCTTGCTATAGGATTGCAGTCATGTGAAAAGAAAGAAGACAAAAAGCCGCCTGTAGCGGCCTTTAATATCTCCCCAAGCAATGGGCCTTTCACATCCACCTTCAACTTCGACGGCTCTGCCACTACTGATGAAAATGAACCCACATCAAGCTTACAGGTGCGCTGGGATTTCGAAGGTGATGGCATCTTCGATACAGAATTCACTACAGCCAAAACTGCCGAGCATAAATATGAAGCAGCGGATACCTATGCAGTAGGCATGGAAGCTATGAACTCTGAAGGATGGACCGACTATGAAGAGAAAAGCCTGGTTGTTTATTCCGACAGTGTGACCCCTGTTCCTTCATTTTTTATTGATCCGGACAGTGCAAGTGTGGCTACTATATTTTTCTTTAATGCTACGGCCAGCAGTGATCAGTATACTCCTCAGGAAGAATTGCTATATCGCTGGGACTGGGAAAATGATGGAACATGGGATACACCCTTTATGACTGACTCCACCTTTTATCATAAGTATGAAATAATCGGAGTTTACAGGGTTATGCTTGAAGTCCAAAATAATATTACGCTGACTGATACCACGAGCAGGCCTATCCACGTTCATGAATTATAGGCCAGGATATTTCCAATACTCCTTGATAGCTTACTAATTTGTATTCACAAAATTGTCGATAATGAGGTCCTCCCTGACATTATTTCTAATTCTGTTGCTGGCGGTTACTGCCCAGGCCCAGTTCAAGGTAGAGGGCACCATCAGTGGTTATCTGAACAGGAATCTAATCTTGCTTGAGTATTTCGGTGATGAGCACAGAATACTGGACTCCACCGATACCGATGGCAATGGCTGGTTCAGCTTTGAGATGGAGAGGGATGCCCCCATTGGCATGTATTCCATTGCAGCGGGAAAAAGCCCGCTCTTCAATTTAATATTCAACAGGGAGAACATCATTCTGAAATATAATCCGGGGGAACTGGGGCCACCGGAATTTATTCAATCTGCCGAGAACCTGATATATTTTGATTTTCTGGTTCAGTCCGACCTCTACGATCAGAAAAGCAGTATGCTCATGGAAATCCTGCAATATTACCCTGAGCGGGACAGCTTCCATGTTTATACAGCCGGCCATTTCCAAAACCTTCAAACAGAGTTCAGGGCCTATACCGAGATGATCCTCAATGATTTCCCAACTACCCTGGTATCACATATTGTTAAAAGCAGCCGGCCTGTCATGTACCCGGATAACATGGATTGGGAGAAATATATCTCTTTCAATCAGCGGCACTTTTTCGATGAAACTGATTTCAACGACACTATATTAATACGTACCAATGTCTTTACTGCAAAAGCCATCGATTACCTGGGCTTTTATTCAATCAACAACCAGAGCAAGGCCCTTCAGGAGGAGTTTTTCGCGCAGGCGGTAGATACCATCCTTCACAAAGCCATGGTAAATGGGAAGGTGTATAATTTCCTGATGCAATACCTGATCGAAGGCTTTGAAATGTATGGCTTCGAGCGAGTGATCAGTCATATTGCCGCTATTTATGAGCCCGCCAATGCCTGTGTGAACGAAGAACGTAAGTCGGAGTTGGAGAAGAGGATGGAAAACCTGCGCAAACTGGCTGTTGGCAACATAGCACCAGATATTGCTATAAAAGATCCCCAGGGGAACACTTTTGACCTGGCAAGCATCGACAGTGACCTGACCGTGGTCCTGTTCTGGGCATCGTGGTGTCCTCACTGCAACCAGATGATGCCTGGCCTGAAAGAAGCTTATGAAGATAACAGCCTTCCCGACTTTGAGATCCTGGCCATTTCAATCGATACCAGTGCTACGGATTACAGCCAGGCCCTGGCTTTACATGCCAGTCCCTGGATCAACTATTCAGAGTTTAAAGGATGGGATTCGCAGGCAGCGATTGATTTCAGCATCTATGCTACTCCCACCATGTTTCTCCTCGACGGTAACAGAAAGATACTGGCGAGGCCGGTAACTGTCCGTGACCTCCGCTATGAATTGCAGACGCTGAAATAGATATCTCAATTTTTTCATCCCCATCACACTTGCTTTCTGCTTCGAAATTTCGTATATTTAGGAAAATCAGGTCTTTAATACAGGCCTGCCTGTTTTCAACGAAAGAGTATTTATGAATAAAGTGAAGATTATTTATTTAACGGGAAGAACAGGTAAGAAGTATCGTTTTTATACATTTCCGGGCCCCGAAAAGATGAAGGCCAAAGGAGGTGTATTCGCCGTCACCAAACGCACGCTGATCAATGAAGTGTGGGAACATGAAGTGATGCGTATTGATGAAATGGAAAATCTGTCCGAGCTGAAGATGCTATTGAGCAGGGCGGGTTATGATTGCAGCCCAGGCGCAAATTGCATTGCTGCCAGGCTTGAAAACAATCCGATCAATAGAAAGAGAGCCGCTGAAGATCTCTGGGGAAATTATTTCCCTTCGATGCTTTCAGCATAATGTAAAATCGATTACTGAACGTTCTTACCTGTCCGAACCCTGATCACGCCGGCAATATTTTTGGCGGTGGTGAGGGAAGATATGTCCTCATACAAAAGGCCGTTTTGTCCTGCATAATGGCTGTGTCCGGCTATTTCCATGAAGTAAACAGTATCAGCCACCGATGGGTCCACCAGGGCAGTATATACCAGTGCCGGCTGGCTGGATGTTTTATAATCCCTGTTGTCGGGATATTTATCATTGCTCCAGTACTCATTCCAATCCCAGGACTGGTTGATCTCCATCACTACCCTGAACGTTTGCGGTGAGGAAACATCAGCATTCGATATGAGTACAAAATCTGATTGTGGCGTGGGACCTGTGATGGCATCGGGTAGCGGTTTATCCTGATTTGGGAGGTTTCCCCACTTATGCCACCAGTATGGCAGGGCGGCCGGCCTGCTTACGGGTCCGGGCTCCCATGCTCCATCTTTCACCTGGCCATGTCCGAAAATGCCGGTCCCTATCGATTCAGCCACATAGATGGTCTCAAGGTAGTTCCCGTCAGTGTCTTCAATCCAAAATGCCATCAATGGATGATTATGTGCACTCCCCCTGATGAATTCTATTTCTATGGGAAT